>CALEJC010000127.1 GCA_937898205.1 uncultured Bacteroidales bacterium | reverse complement strand
GAGCTGATCATCAGCGATCCTTCGGGCAAGGTGATTGCCCGCTCGCACAAGGATGTTACGATCCCGGCAGGCGGCCGCATCGAGCATAGTTGCGAGCTGTCTGTGCCTCACATCGAGGGCGCAGCGTTTGCCGGCCGTCGCAGCAGCTCAGCTCAGCAGCTCAGCGTCACAGCTAGATTCAGCGCCTCGGATGCCGATGCATGCTCCGACGCCGTCAAGGTCGGCATCCCTGTTTACATTCGCGCTCAGGCGCTTCGCGAATCCCACTCTGCCCTGCTTCGCGCAGGCGCAGACAAGGACGCTCTTATATCCGAGCTTCGCGGACGCTTTGTCAATCTGCCTGCAGAGGAGGCCGTTATCCACGAGATATCAATCAGGCAAATGCTGCAAGACGCTATCCCGCAGAAGCTTAGCGCAGACAGCGACAATGCCCTCAGCCTCAGCGACGTGCTCTATGCAGAGCAGCTGCTGAAGAGGATTCCTGGTGCAAAATCGGATGCACTGTCTGACGAGCACAAGTCCGAAGTGCTGGAAAAACTCCTCGCCTGTCGCGACAACAACGGCGGATGGGCATGGTTTGAGGGGATGAATGCTTCGCCATATATCACTGCCGCGCTGCTTGAGCAGTGGGCTGACATGCAGCTTCCTGCTGAACTTGCTGAGCTGGTGCCTGCAGCAGTGCAGTATCTTGACAAGGTGCAATTTGGCGCACAGGAAAAGGCTCGCTGGCAAGCTAAACTTAGTCTGGCTGAGTACCTGCACGTCCGTGCTCAATATGCCGATGTACCGTTGGAGACCAAGGGCATCAATAAAAAGACGCTATCCGAATTCAAGAAAGACGCACGTAAATATCTTGGGCTGAAAGGTAACGAAGTAATCCAAGGCAATATCTTTGAAAAGGTGCGCAAGATGCAGACTATCATATCATTACGCAACTCCGGTAGAGCTATGACCAGAGCCCTTGACAGAGAGCTTGCCTCGCTTCTGCAATATGCTGTATCTCACCCTTCAGGCGGAAGCTACTATCCTAATGCCGTCATGCCATTCAGGGGGCTGCTTGAAAGTGAGTTGTATGCACACACTCAGATATGTGCGCTCCTTGACACCCTCGGAGAAAGCTCTCTTGCAGAGCAGATCAGGCTATGGATAATGACACAGAAAGAGACTCAGCAGTGGGAGAGCGATCCTGCCTACCTTGCTGCTCTCGCTCAGGTGCTCAAGGGTTCGGACGCTACGCTGGAAAGCAAAGTCGTGGTTTTGAGTGCTGAAGGAGAACTGCCGTTTGAGCAGATCAAGCCGAGCGGCAACGGCTATACTCTGGAAGTTGAGTATTATCGGGGAGGACAACGCCTGCAGGCTGGGGATAAGCTCCAGATCGGAGACAAGATCACCGCCAACTATAAGATATGGAGTGAAGAAAACCGCAGTTTTGTCAGATTGACCGCCCCAAGACCGGCTTCGTTCAGACCGGTGGACCAACTCTCAAGGAGCTATCATTTCGGTGGAGCTCGTCCGTTTGGTCCGGGATTGACCGGCTATCGTGAGGTGGGAGCGGAGCGCAGCATATACTACTTCGATGTCTTCCCTGAGGAGCACAGCACAATCAGCGAGGAATTTGTTGTCAGTCAAGACGGAGACTTCGGCGCCGCGGCTCTCGAGGTTCAGTGCCTCTATGCTGATCACTACAGGTTTATAGCGCCGTGGGCACTATAGACCTGCTCTCTTTTTCACTGGGGCACTGCCCCAGACCCTGCGCTTCACTGCTTCGATATCGCTGATATCTCGCTGACGTTACGCTAGCGCTCTGATGAGCGCCGGCGCCGTGGGCACTATAGACCTGCTCGGTCTATTGTTTTGCGTCACTAATAAATCTAATTATTACGAATAGTATCGTCACCACTATATCAATAGAGGCAGCCAATAATACGTTTCGCCAAGTTAAATCATTTTCGATAAGGAAAAAAAGGAAAGTCGCCAAGAATCCTATCGAGAATACTCTCAAGGCATATTTTAATATTCCGGGATTGATACGTTTGCTCATAATGAAGTAACTAACTATAGTGCAACAAATATATATTTTTTTAGAGACACAGCAAAATTGCCGACAAATGTGCCCAGTGTGTTTTTATGCTACACACCGGGCACGGCCGCAAAATGTATATAATTGATTATCAGAAAATTGAAAAATCATGGCGTGCTCGGTGTGCGCTCTGAAATCACACCGGGCACGGTCACTGATGATATTGCCATATACCTTTACCGATACTTTAGATGGACCATCCACCCTATCTCAACCCAAACTGTGGACGGTCCGTTTTTGTATGCATGACCATCCACGCATAAAAATGTTATATAGCTGATATGCAGCATCTTACAAAATAGAACCGTGGATGGTCATGCACTCAAACGGCCACATCGGATGGGTTCTGCGTGGCAAAGTACACACCGGCAGAGCG
>CALEJC010000126.1 GCA_937898205.1 uncultured Bacteroidales bacterium | reverse complement strand
CGAGACGCCCATCACGGCGTGGGAGATGCTGCTGTATAAGGAGGATGGAGAGCCTGGCGCACTGGCAGGGGAAATGATCCGCGCCAGCAAGGGCAAGAATTATTCGGATGCAGACACCAGACAGCTGATCAACTCCTATGTCAGCAGCAAGGAGCAGGAGCAGAAGAAGGTCTATGTAGTGGGCGGCGACTACTTCTCTCAGGGCCAGTATAACGATGTGCGCAGAAGCGAAGACGGCATCTTTTCTAAATTTGCCTCCAAGGCTCGTGCAGAGGGTTATAAGGACACAGAGTATGAAGAGAGTGATGATTTCTGCACTGAAACACTCGCAAAGATTTATCTTGAACAAGATTACACAGAAAAAGCAATTGACATTTATTCTCGTCTAAGTTTGCGATATCCAGAAAAAAGTGTTTACTTTGCATCCCTTATTGAAGAGATAAAACAAAAAGAACAATAACAAATGAATACTTTATTCGTAATTTTGACTGTACTTATCGTACTCGCAGCTATCCTTCTGATCCTCGTTGTATTGCTTCAGAACGGCAAAGGACAGGGTATGGCAAGTAACTTCGTAGCAGGAAATCAGACTTTTGGCGTGCGCCAGACTGCAGACATTCTTGAGAAAGTAACTTGGGGTCTCGTGGCATTTATCCTCGTGGCTTCTATCGTGACTTCATTCACCCTCGGATCAAAGGGTTCAAATATGGACCTCACCGATCAGATTGAAAACGCGACTAAGACAGAGCAGCCAGCTTTCCCTAGCGCTCCAATCCAGCAGGAAGCTCCAAGCACAGAGGCAACTCCAGAAAACAACTAATATTTTTACTGACAGATTGTCAGTGGAATATGTTTTGAACGATAGTCATCGGCTCCATGTGGAGTCGATGATTTTTGTTATTGCCCTCAGGCAAGACAACGCTAAGAAAAAACAGAAACAATTATGGAAAACAAGTATGAATTTTTGAGTAAGTATGCCTTGGATCTGTGTGAGGCAGCATCCAAAGGCAAGTTGGATCCCGTCATCGGAAGAGATGAAGAGATCAGAAGAGTGCTGCAGATCCTGTCACGCCGCACCAAGAACAACCCCATCCTTGTCGGAGAGCCAGGTGTGGGTAAAACTGCAATTTCAGAAGGTATCGCCACCAAGATAGTCAACGGAGAAGTCCCGGAAAACCTCAAACGTCGCAAGATCTTCTCTCTCGATATGGGTGCTCTCGTGGCAGGAGCAAAGTATCAGGGAGAGTTTGAGGAGAGGCTCAAGGGTGTAGTTAAGGAAGTAACAGACAGCGAGGGAGAAATCATCCTGTTTATCGACGAAATCCACACGCTTGTAGGTGCAGGCCGCAGCTCAGGTGCTATGGATGCGTCAAACATCCTCAAGCCGGCTCTGGCACGAGGCGAGCTCCGCACCATCGGCAGCACCACCCTCGACGAATATCAGAAATACTTTGAGCAAGACAAGGCTCTCGAGCGCCGTTTCCAGAAGGTAATGGTCGACGAGCCAAGCCCTGCGGCATCAATCGTCATCCTTCGCGGACTCAAGGAGCGTTATGAAAACCACCACAAGGTGAGCATCGAGGATGATGCGCTCATCGCTGCGGTCAACCTCAGCCACCGCTACATCACTTCGCGATTCCTTCCTGATAAGGCGATCGACCTCGTGGACGAAGCGGCATCCAAGCTTCGCCTGGAGATGAATTCGGTGCCGGAGCCTATCGATGTGCTCAACAGCCGCATTCGCAATCTTGAGATCGAGAAGGAAGCGGTCAAGCGCGAAGGCAGCAGCATCAAGTCCGAGAAGATCGAGACCGAGCTAAGCCAATGCAAGACCGAGAGGGATGCGCTGATGGCCCGCTGGGACAAGGAGAAGGGCATCGTCACCGAGCTTAACAACCTGCGCCAGGAGATCGAAGACCTCAAGCGCGACGCGATGATCGCAGAGCGCGGCGGCGACTACGGCAAGGTTGCGGAAATCCGCTATGGACGCCTTGCGGACGCACAGAAAAGACTCTCGGATCTCGCTGAGCAGCAGGCAGCAATCACCGACCCGATCATCACCGAGGCAGTTACTGCCGAGGATATTGCCGAGGTGGTTGCACGCTGGACCGGCATCCCTGTAAACCGAATGTTGGAGAGCGAGAAAGACAAGCTTCTGCGCATGGAAGAGGCCCTGCACAAGCGATTAATCGGTCAGGACAAAGCCATCAGCGCCGTTTCTGACGCTGTGAGAAGAAGCAGGGCAGGACTGGCCAGCGAGCGTCGCCCTATCGGATCTTTCCTGTTTTTGGGAACTACCGGCGTGGGCAAGACTGAGCTTGCAAAGGCACTGTCGGAATTTCTTTTCAACGACGAGTCCATGATGACACGCATCGATATGAGCGAGTACCAGGAGCGCCATACAGTGAGCCGTCTGATCGGTGCGCCTCCGGGATATGTCGGTTATGATGAGGGAG
>CALEJC010000125.1 GCA_937898205.1 uncultured Bacteroidales bacterium | reverse complement strand
ATAGCTGCTGCAGCTGACCTGCTTGAGCGCACGGAAGATCAGCGGATGGTGAGATACAATCATCTCACAACCCTTGCTTGCCGCCTCGTCTACAATCTCTTCTGTCACATCGAGGCACAACAGCACCTTGCTGACGGGCGCATCAGGCAGACCCACCTGCAAACCGCTGTTGTCCCATTCGTCTTGATAATGAAGAGGTGCAACGCCCTCGATGAGGGCAATTATATCTCTAACTGTCATAATTACTTAACCCATTTATCAAGCCAACCGAAGAACTCTCTGTGCCAGTAGAGCGAGTTCTGAGGCTGAAGGATCCAGTGGTTCTCTTCAGGGAAGATCACAAGCTTAGAAGGCACGCCCATCATCTGAGCCGCATTAAATGCTGCCATGCCCTGCTCATAAGGGATGCGGAAATCCATCATACCATGGATGCAGAGGATAGGAGTGTTCCACTTTGTCACCATTGAGGTAGGCGAGAGGCTGTAATGTCTCTTGGCCTTGGCTGTGCTTGCATAAGGAGCACCGGCCTGCTGCATGCCGCCAAATGTCACGCCGTCGCCCTGAGGGCCCATCTGTCCCGGAGTGTAGGCATACTCGGTGAGACCACCATTGTCCCAGTTGGCAAACCACATCTCTTCTGTGGTATACCACATCTGCTCCTCATTGAAGATACCTGCATGAGCGATGAAGCAATCATAAAGTCCATCATGCAGACCCTCAAGCATATACACAGAGTAGCCACCATAGGAAGCACCCACGCAGGCGAGTTTATCGACATAAGGAAGACTCTTCATATACCTGCCGGCCACAAGGTAATCCTGCATATTAAGACCAGGATAGTCGCCGGAGATCTGCTCCTTCCACTCCTGACCAAATGCAGTTGTGCCACGACGGTTAGGCATGATCACGATATAGCCCTGCTCTGCCATCAGTCGATAGCACCAGCGGTAGCTCCAACCCTGTGAGTTGGTACCCTGAGGACCGCCAAGTACGATCTCGATGGCCGGATATTTCTTGTTCTCATCAAAATGAGGAGGATAGAGCACCCAGCACTGCATCTGCTTATGATCTACAGTCTCAAGAAGCACGCTCTCGGAACGCACCTCACCAAGCTGAGAGAAGATGTGCTCGTTTTCTGAGGTAATCTGCTCAAACTCAGCGCCATCGGCAGTAACATCCACAGCCA
This sequence comes from uncultured Bacteroidales bacterium, assembly GCA_937898205.1. Taxonomy (GTDB): domain Bacteria; phylum Bacteroidota; class Bacteroidia; order Bacteroidales; family UBA932; genus Cryptobacteroides. Next base: position 5,042 of record CALEJC010000125.1, on the reverse strand, counting down.
CCAACTCTGTTGGGAAGCTGAGACAATCATAGCTGGCTAGCATCTTCACACCGGTCTGAGTCTCCTCGATTGCAAATGGCGAATAGAAATCGTAGTGCCACTCGCCCGGGGTCAGACGTGTGATATTGCCGGCAAGGTCAGCCTTGAAGAGGCTCTGCACAGCCTCACGCACGAGGGAGTTGAAGTAGATCTCCTCACCATGCCAAACTATGCCTGCGACATCATTGTCAAAACTTGCAGAAAGGTTGCGGATGTTGCTATATGGCTGCTCTGCCGAGAAGTCCACATCACACACAAAAAGTCTCTGCTGGTCAGCCTCGTAGCCATCGCGAGCCATTGAGATCCAGGCAAGATGTCTGCCGTCCTCGCTCCAAGCAGGGTCTGTGTCATAGCCGCCGTCTGTCTTGACAGCAACAGTCTCCCCTGTCTCTACATTCATCACATAGATCGAGGTGTTGGTGCTGAATGCATACTCGATGCCTGTCTTCTTGCGGCAAGAGTAGGCGATATATTTACCGTCAGGAGACCATGCCAGCTGCTCCACACCGCCAAAAGGCTCTGTAGGGAGCTCAAACATCTCCTCTCCGAGGATATCGACCGAGTTGCCCGGAGTGATGGTCTCCGCACCAAATGGAGCCACATAACTGCGAGGGATGGTAGTCACCCAGTGATCCCAGTGACGATACATAAGGTTTTCTGTTGTGTAGGCCTGAGCCTTGTCGAGCTTAGGATCAATATCTGAAGGAGTATCCACAAGCGGGTTCTTGATGCTGCTCACATAGATCACCTGAGTCTCGTCAGGAGAGAGCTTAAACTCGCTGACGCCGGAAGGCACATCACTGAGCTGCACCTTCTTACCGAGTTTCCTGCCTTCAAACGGTGCCTTCCAGATCTGTCCGCCCTGGATAAAATAGATGGTCTTGCCGTCTGCAGACCAGCGTGCATTGCTCACACTCTTGTTGTAACGGGTGAGTTGATAGGTCTCGCTGCCATCAGGAGACGTGATGAAAAGGTTGCGACAAGAGCGGTTGTCCTCGATTGAAGTATAGGACACGCCATAGAGTATCTTACTTCCGTCAGGAGAGAGCTGCGGATCAGAGATCCTGCCTAGAGACAGAAGTGTCTCTGGAGTCATCACTCCATCTTCGATGCGGATCTCGGACTTGCCGATATAACCGCTGGTTTCCTTAGGTGTACAAGACATAGCCAATGCTAAAACTGATAAACAAAAAATAGCTTTTCTCATGATATCTTACTGTAATCTTTAATATCGTATCTGTTTTTTCTTAGTTCCTTATTAAGTCTTTGATTTTCAGGACGTGAGAGCATAGGATCGGAGTTCAGCACATCCACCGCATCGGCTCGGGCCTCGGACAGAAGGTTACCGTCCCTCGCAAGCGAAGCTATATTGAGGCTGATCGGCAGACCACTCTGGGCAGTGCCCTCCAGGTCGCCGGGCCCCCTCATCTTCATATCCTCCTCAGCAATCACAAAACCATCCTCGGTGCGACACATCAGATCGAGTCTCTGCTGCGCCTCCCTGCTCGTCTTCACATCCTTCATCAGGATACAAAACGACTCATCCGAGCCACGACCTACCCTTCCACGAAGCTGGTGCAACTGGCTCAATCCAAAGCGCTGGGCACTCTCAATCACCATCACAGAAGCATTCGGCACATCCACTCCCACCTCAATCACAGTCGTCGACACCAGGATATGTGCCCTGCCTGCTGCAAAAGCACTCATATTGAAGTTTTTCTCATCGTTGCTCTGCTGTCCGTGGACAATCGCAACTTTATATTCCGGCATAGGGAAAGCTCGGAGGATGTCTTCATAGCCCTTCTCAAGGTTCTGAAGATCAAGCTTCTCGCTCTCAAAAATCAGAGGATACACCACAAAGACCTGCCGCCCCTTGGCAATCTCCTCCTTCATGAAATTATACATCGCCCTGCGCTTGTTCTCGCCGATACAGATGGTCTTGACCGGCTTGCGCCCCGGAGGCATCTCATCGATCACCGACACATCCAGATCGCCATAGAGGGTCATCGCCAGCGTGCGCGGGATAGGAGTCGCAGTCATCACAAGCACATGCGGAGGAGTGCTGTTTTTTGCCCACAACTTCGCCCTCTGATCCACACCGAAACGATGCTGCTCGTCGATCACCGCAAGGCCAAGATTGGCAAATATCACATTGTCCTCAAGCAGAGCATGTGTGCCCACTATGATGCCGATACTGCCGTCGGCAAGCCCGGCAAGAGTCTCACGCCTCTGCTTGGAAGTGCTGCTGCCCGTGAGGATCGCACTCTTGACAGAGGTCGGCGCGAGGTATTTCTGTATATTATTAAAATGCTGTCTTGCAAGCACTTCGGTCGGTGCCATAATGCAGGTCTGGTAGCCGCTGCCGATGGCCAGCAGTCAACTCAGCACAGCAACCATCGTCTTGCCCGACCCCCCATCCCCCTGCAGCAGGCGGTTCATCTGCGAGCCGCTCATCAGGTCGGCACGGATCTCCTTGATCACTCTCTGCTGCGCGCCTGTGAGGCTATATGGAAGAGCGTTATAGCAAGCGTGCCAGTCAGCACCCACCTTGCTCATCACAAATCCCTTCTCACCCCTGCTCCGCACAAACTTCTGCTTCAGCAGCGAGAGTTGCAACAGAAACAGCTCCTCATATTTGAGGCGGCGCTGAGCCTTCTCCAGGGCTGCAGTATCAGCCGGGAAATGGATGTTTTTGAGCGCAAAGCGCAGGCTCACAAGTCTTTTGCTCTGGAGGAGATAGTCGGGCAGAGTCTCCTCGATCTCCGGCAGGCACAGGCTCAGCGCCGCCGCCTGCAATCTGCACATCACCTTGCCGGTAATGCCGCCGTTCTTCAGCTTCTCGGTGCTGGTATATACGCCCGTCAGAGCACCCACTCCGGCAGGCTCATTGCGCGCCGGGTCCACCTCCGGATGCACCATATTCAGCTTGCCGTTAAACGCTTGCGGCCTGCCGAAGAAGATAAATTCGCTTCCGGGCACAAGCTGGCTGAAGTTCCACTTGATGCCCTTGAAAAAAACAAGTTCAATGCTGCCGGAAGCATCTTCCACCATCACGGAAAGGCGCTTGGCCGCATTGAAATGTATTGGTTGGCTCAGCTGCGAAATCACTGCCCCGGAAGGACCCAGCAGGGTTCTGCTAAGCACTCTTGCCCGGATCTGCACAGACGCTGCCGTCGACTGGATCTCGGCAATGGGAGTGATGCCGCTGCGGTCAATATATCTGAAAGGATACAGACCGATCAGGTCGGAAAGAGTCTCTATGCCCAGCTCGCGCCTGAGCAGCTCAGCCCTTTTAGGACCGACACCGCTCAGATACTGGATGCTGGTACCAAGATTACTCAAGGCCGACTCGACCGTAGATAAAATCTACGTTCTTGAAGTAGTACTCAAGGGTGAAGCATGACTCAAGCTCCTCTACCGAGAGAAGACCCATCACGGCCTCGCTCTCCTTGAGAAGAGTCTGATAGTCAAGACCTTCAGTCCAAGCCTTCATTGCAATCGGCTGCACTGTATCGTAGGCCTGCTCACGAGAAAGACCCTTGCCGATGAGTGCATTCATCACTCTCTGGGCAAAGATGACTCCGCGAGTAGCATAGATGTTCTGGATCATGCGCTCAGGATAAACCACAAGGTTTTCCAGGATGCCCTTGAAACGCACCAGCATGTAGTCAAGAAGCTCTGTTGCGTCCGGAAGGATGATGCGCTCTGTAGAAGAGTGTGATATATCTCTCTCATGCCAGAGTGGCACGTTCTCGTTGGAAGCGGCCATATAACCTCTCATCACACGTGCGCAACCGCAGATATTTTCACTACTGATAGGGTTGCGCTTGTGAGGCATGGCGCTTGAGCCCTTCTGGCCCTTGCGGAAAGCCTCCTCCACCTCTCTCACTTCTGTGCGCTGGAGGTTACGCACCTCAAACGCCATCTGCTCAAGAGTTGAAGCGATCACCGAGAGAGTAGAGAGATAGAAAGCATGACGGTCTCTCTGGAGGACCTGAGTTGAGATATTGGCAGAGTTGATGCCGAGCTTCTCACACACATAATCCTGAATAAAAGGAGGGATGTTGGCAAAATTGCCCACCGCACCGCTCATCTTGCCGGCCTCAACGCCCTGACAAGCATACTTGAAGCGGTCGAGGTTTCTCTTCATCTGCTCATACCAGAGAGCCCACTTCAGACCGAAGCAGGTGATGTCTGCGTGGATACCATGGGTCCTGCCGATGCAAGGAGTGCTCTTAAACTCAAGAGCTCTGCGCTTGAGCACCTCAAGGAACTCCTCCAAGTCCTTGAGAAGGATGGAGTTGGCCTGCTTGAGGAGGTAGCCGTTGGCTGTATCTACGACATCAGTCGAAGTCAGACCGTAATGCACCCATTTCTTCTCTTCGCCGAGAGTCTCGCTCACCGCACGGGTAAACGCAACCACATCGTGGCGGGTCTGCTCCTCGATCTCCTGGATGCGAGGCACGCTGAAACCTGCATTGTCCCTGATCTTCTGAACATCCTCTGCCGGGATCACTCCGAGCTGGCTCCATGCCTCACAAGAGAGGATCTCCACTTCGAGATAGGCGTTGAACTTGTTTTCTTCAGTCCACACGTCTCTCATCACTTTGCGCGAATATCTTTCTACCATTTCTATCTATTTTTCAAAAACTCTGTAACAGCTGTTTCGATGCGAGCGGCGATGTCCTCGCTTGGGCTTGGCTCAAACTTGGAAGCGGTGATGTGCTCATAAAGCTCTATGTAACGCTCTGTGATGCCGCTGATCACCTCTTCTGTCATCTCAGGCACAGTCTCGCCTTCTCTGCCCTGGAAGCCACCGGCCATCAGCCACTCCCTGACAAACTCCTTTGAGAGCTGCTTCTGACGCTCGCCGGCAGCAAGTCTCTCCTCGTAACCTTCTGCATAGAAATAACGTGAAGAGTCAGGAGTGTGGATCTCGTCCATGAGGTAGATCTTTCCGTCCTTCTTTCCGAACTCGTATTTTGTATCCACAAGGATGAGTC
>CALEJC010000124.1 GCA_937898205.1 uncultured Bacteroidales bacterium | reverse complement strand
CGATGTTGCACTCGCTTCTGACGCAGACGGAGTCCACATCGGTCAGAGCGATATGCCTTATGGACTCGCCCGCAAGATCCTTGGAGACGACAAGATCATAGGTCTGTCTGTGGAAACCATGGATGACCTTAAGATAGCCAACGAGATGGATGTTGACTATGTCGGCATCTCCCCTGTCTACTCGACCCCGACCAAAACAGATACCGCGGCGCCTTTTGGCCTTGACGGCCTCAGAGAAGCAGTCAAGAGATCAAAGCACCCGACAGTAGCAATCGGAGGGATGAACAAAAACACAGCAGCAGATGTCATGGCCACGGGCTGCGACGGCATCGCGGTCGTGAGCGCGATTGTCAGCACAGAAGACCCCAAATCAGCGGCAGCAGAGCTTTTAAACATTATCAGCCGATGAGCAGCAAGCAGTTAGGCGAATTCCAACTCATACAGCAGATCAGCCAGCAGTTTTCCCCTGCACCCGGGACCACCGGCATCGGGGACGATTGTGCAGTGATCCCGCAGCAGACCGGTCTTGACAGCCTCGTCAGCACGGATATGCTCATCGAAGGCACACACTTCCTTCTTGAGCATGCCGACCCATACAGGCTGGGATGGAAAAGCGCTGCCGTCAACCTCAGCGACATCGCAGCCATGGGAGGAAAAGCAGTAGCAAGTTTCCTGAGCTTTGCTCTGCCGGGAGATCTGCCGGAAGGCTGGGTCAGTCAGTTTATCAGCGGCTATAAAGACATTTCTGAACTTTTCCAATGTCCTCTAATGGGAGGCGACACCACTCGCAGCCTTGACAGGCTTTGCATCAGCGTCACAGTACTCGGAGAGTCGAAGTCAGGCCAAGCCAAGCTAAGAAGCAGCGCAGAGGAAGGAGATCTCATCTGCACAAGCGGCTTCATCGGCGACAGTGCCGCAGGCTTGGACTGCATCCTCAGCCACGCCGCTGACACTCCCCTGACAGAAACCCTCATCAGACGTCATTACCTCCCGATGCCTCGCATCAAGGAGGGCTTGGCTCTGGCACAGATCGAGGGAGTCCACGCAATGATGGATATTTCTGACGGGATCGGCTCAGACCTCAGACACATCCTCAAGGCATCACAGAAGGGAGCTGTAATTGACTGTCGGAAGTTGCCGATTTCCGAAGAGACAAGACAGTATTGCAGCCTCTCCGGCAAAGATCCGCTGGAGTTTGCACTCAGCGGAGGAGAAGATTACGAGTTGCTGTTTACCATTTCTCCTGATGCCGAGAAAGACTTAACCATCAATCACTTCGTCATAGGAGAGATCGTCCGGGGAGAAGGCGTTTCATGGCAAGGAACAGATAAAGATTATTTAGGATTCAGACATTTTTAACATGGACAAGACATATCCAAGAGTACTCACCATTGCAGGTAGTGACTCCGGCGGCGGAGCCGGTATCCAGGCAGACATCAAGGCGATTTCAGCCACAGGCAGTTTTGCCACAAGCGCCATCACGGCCATTACGGTTCAAAACACTCTTGGAGTTGTTGCTGTATCGGCTGTCGCTTGTGATATCATAGCAGGACAGATCGAAGCAGTGCTTTCAGACATCGGCACAGATGCCGTTAAGATCGGCATGTTGCACAGCAGCGAGGTAATCACCACAATCACCGACTGTCTGAAGAAATATCAGGTTACAAACATTGTCCTTGATCCGGTAATGGTGTCGACATCCGGACACAGACTCATCGAAGAAAACGCAATCCTCACGCTCAAGCAGGAACTCATCCCGATGGCAAGGGTCATCACCCCCAATATACCTGAAGCAGAGATCCTTGCAGGAGAGAAGATCAGCTCTCAGCGCGATCTTCCGGGACTTGCAAGACGTCTCTCTCAAAACGGAAAAGTATCTGTCCTGCTCAAAGCCGGCCATCTCACTGAAGATACACTCACAGACATCTTCTACAACGCAGAGCAAGACTCTATCCTTGAGCTCAGATCGCAGAGGTTATACACTCCCAACACACATGGCACAGGATGCACACTCTCTTCTGCATTTGCATCATACCTGGCACAAGGCCTTGAGTTAGATGATGCGGCCAAAGCAGCAAAAGATTACATCAACCAAGCGATAATCTCCGGCGCAGATTATAAAATCGGCGGCGGACATGGTCCTGTGGACCACTTCTGGAAACAGAGAAAAAACTAATCCTCAGCGACAATAGCCTGAAGCTCAGCGCGATAGGCCATCAAAAGACGAGATTTGGAGATAAAGCCCAAGTATTTGCGATCTTCATCGATCACAGGAAGTCGCCATGCCTGGGTATCATCAAACTTTTTCATCACAGACTCCATCCTTTCTCCATAATGGATATAATCAGGTGCCAACTCCATGATGTTGTAGACCTTCATGTCCTTATACTTATCAGGATGGAAAAGATACTTCCTGGATGCCGTCACATCAACCATGCCCTGGAAACGCTGCTTTCTATCAATCACTGCGATTACAGCTGCATCTGACTCTGAGGCAAGCTCCACAAGATCTCTTAAAGAAGCATCATGAAGCACACGTGGGTACTTGTCCCTGATCAGGTCGTTGGTATTCATAAGCGCCATCACCGCCTGATCGTTATCGTGAGTCAGCAGGTCTCCGCTTTGGGCAATGCGCTTGGTATAGATCGAGTACTTCTCAAATATTCTCACTGTGCCAAATGCGATGGTCGAGGCAATGATCAGAGGGATAAGCAATTCATAACCTCCGGAAATCTCTGCAATAAGGAAGATTGCAGTCATCGGAGCCTGCATCACACTAGCCATCAGCGCAGCCATGCCCACAAGCACAAAATTCTGCTCAGGCACCACTGCACCGCCACCTATGAGGTTGATTGTTCTTGAGACGAAGAATCCGGCGATTGCGCCAATGAACAGAGTAGGTCCGAAGGTTCCTCCCACGCCGCCGCCTGCATTGGTAAAGGACATGGAGAACACCTTCAGGATAAGGATCATCAGGAAGAATATCGGTATGGACCATTCGCTATCCATGAAGAAGGCAAGAACCGTCTCGCCTTCAAAATCGATCATTCCGCCGTTCAGCAGGACATGCAGGTGCTCATATCCTTCTCCATAAAGAGGAGGGAAAAGGAAGATCAGAAGTCCAAGTCCGAAAGCCGATACGGCCCAACGTAGGTATGGACCCTTGATGGATCTGATCTTGTCTTCAAGCCAGAGCGTGGTTCTGGTAAAATATACGGAACATGCTGCACTGAACAGTCCGAGGATCAGGTAGAACGGTATGTTATGCATGGTGAATTCGGATATCGTACATTCGAAGGCCGGCTGGTCT
>CALEJC010000123.1 GCA_937898205.1 uncultured Bacteroidales bacterium | reverse complement strand
TACGGCGTTTGCACCGAAATCAAAGGCGGGTGCAGCGGATTGCGGCTATATTTTTGATAAATTCTTTGAAATGATGGGAGGCGCTTCCTGATGCCCAGAGATACAAGCATAAAGAAAGTCCTGATTCTTGGTTCAGGCGCGCTCAAGATCGGTGAAGCGGGAGAGTTTGATTATAGCGGTTCACAAGCCCTCAAGGCTCTCAGAGAGGAAGGCATCTCAACTGTCCTCATCAACCCGAATATTGCTACTGTACAGACCTCTGAAGGAGTAGCTGACAAGGTATATTTTCTCCCTGTCACTCCATACTTTGTGGAGAAGGTCATCGAGAAAGAACAGCCACAGGGTATCCTCCTCGCATTTGGTGGACAGACAGCCCTCAACTGCGGAGTTGAACTCTTCAAGGCCGGTATTTTGGAAAAACACAATATCAAGGTGCTCGGAACTCCTGTTCAGACCATCATTGATACTGAAGATAGAGAGCTTTTTGTAAAGAAGCTTGACGAAATCAATGTCAAGACCATCAAGAGCATCGCAGCTGAAAGCCTTGAACAGGCAAGAGCTGCTGCAGAGGAGGTGGGCTACCCTGTCATCATTCGCGCAGCCTACGCCCTCGGCGGACTCGGCTCAGGCTTCTGCGAGAACGAGCAGGAGCTCAATGCACTTGCAACCAAGGCATTTTCATTCTCTCCACAGGTGCTGGTAGAGAAGTCGCTCCGCGGATGGAAGGAGATTGAGTATGAAGTGATGCGCGACAGCTACGACAACTGCATTGCAGTATGTAACATGGAAAACTTTGACCCTCTCGGCATCCATACCGGTGAGAGCATCGTGATCGCTCCTACCCAGACCCTCTCGGCAAAGGAGTGCAAGTTCCTTAGAAAGATCGCCATCGACATCGTAAAACATGTGGGCATCGTCGGAGAGTGTAACGTGCAGTTTGCCTACGACCCTGAGGGAGAAGATTATAGAGTAATTGAGGTTAACGCACGTTTGAGCCGTTCATCAGCACTTGCATCCAAGGCTACAGGTTTCCCTCTTGCATTTGTAGCAGCAAAGATTGGTCTCGGATATGGTCTTTTTGAACTCAAGAACTGCGTAACCAAAAACACTCCTGCATTCTTTGAGCCTACACTCGACTATGTGGTCTGCAAGATTCCTCGTTGGGACTTGAGCAAGTTTAAGGGTGTATCTCGCGAGATCGGATCAAGCATGAAGAGTGTGGGTGAGGTTATGGCCATCGGCCGCACTTTTGAAGAGACCATCCAGAAGGGTCTGAGAATGATCGGACAGGGCGCACTTGGCTTTGATTATAATAAGGAGATGAGCGACGAGGACATCCAGCATGACCTCAAGAACCCTACAGACACCCGCATCTTTGCCATCGCAGCTGCTTTCAAGGCAGGCTACACTGTGAAGCAGATCCACGATCTCACCAAGATCGACAAGTGGTTCCTCGATCGTCTTGAAAACATCCACAAGATTGTGTCTGGTATTGACGTAGAATCTTTGGAAGAAATCAAAGCGGTTTATGACATTATTTATCCCTAAATTTTTCATTAATGTGGGCACAGAGCTCCTCAAAAAGGCAAAGTGCATCGGTTTCTCAGACATCCAGATCGGCAAGCTCGTCGGTGTGCCGGAGGCTCAGGTGAGACTATACCGTCAGGGACTTGGTCTCAGACCATTTGTAAAGCAGATCGACACTCTCGCAGGAGAGTTCCCTTCAAATACCAACTACCTCTACCTCACCTACAACGGAGAGAAAGACGATGTATCGTTTAACGATGGTAGCAAGACCGTGATTGTACTCGGCTCCGGAGCATACCGCATCGGTAGCAGCGTGGAGTTTGACTGGTGTGGAGTCAATGCCATCCAGACTCTCAACAAGAAGGGCTACAAGTCGGTTATGATCAACTACAACCCTGAGACTGTCTCTACTGACTACGATGTCTGCGACAGACTCTATTTCGATGAGCTCAGCTACGAGACCGTGATGGACATCTGCCAGATGGAGAAACCATATGGTGTGATCGTGAGTGTGGGCGGTCAGATCCCTAACAACCTCGCATTGCCACTGAAGAACAGCGGTGTCAATATCCTCGGAACCAGCGCAACTGACATTGACCGTGCTGAGGATAGAAACAAGTTCTCATCTATCGTCGACAAACTTGGCATCGACCAGCCACGCTGGAGAGAGCTCACCACATGGGACGATATCGACAAGTTTATCGAGGAAGTGGGCTTCCCTGTGCTCGTGAGACCTTCTTACGTACTCTCAGGTGCAGCGATGAATGTGTGCTTCAGCAAGGATGACCTCAAGGTATTCCTCGCAATGGCAGTAGAAGTGTCAGAGGAGCATCCTGTCGTGATCAGCTCGTTTATCCAGAGATGCAAAGAGATTGAGTGCGACGCTGTTGCCGACAATGGTAAAGTCATCGCTTCTGCTATCTCAGAGCACATCGAGTTTGCCGGTGTACACTCAGGAGACGCAACCATCCAGTTCCCTCCTCAGAAGATCTACGGCATCACTGCAGCCAAGATCCGCAAGACTGTTGCAGCAATCGCCAAGGAGCTCAACATCACAGGACCATTCAACATCCAGTTCCTCGCAACTGACAACTATATCAAGGTCATCGAGTGTAACCTGAGAGCTTCCCGAAGCTTCCCATTTGTATCTAAGGTGCTCAAAACCAACTTCATCGAGCTTGCCACAAGGTGTATGCTCGGAGAGCATCCTGAGCCTATCGGCATCGATCCGTTTGAACTCGAATACGTCGGCATCAAGTGCTCACAGTTCTCGTTCTCACGTCTGAGCCATGCTGATCCGGTGCTTGGTGTGGATATGGCATCAACCGGCGAGGTAGGATGTATCGGTGACAACCTCGATGAGGCGCTTCTTAAGAGTATGCTTTCAGTGGGTCACAGGATCCCAAGCAAGTCAGTGCTCATCTCTTCAGGAAACGCAAAGCAGAAAGCCGACATCCTCAGAGCATGCACAGAGCTTGACAAGAAGGGCATCAAGATATATGCAACAGAAGGCACAAGCAGATACCTCAATGAAAACGGTGTCCATGCAACACGAGTACTCTGGCCAAACGACACACCAGAAGAGGGCATTCCTTCTGCAATCGATCTCATCCGCAATCACGAAGTCGATCTCGTTGTCAACATCCCTAAGAACTTCACACACACAGAGTTGAGCAACGGATACAATATGCGTCGAGCATCCATCGACTTCAATGTTCCACTCATCACCAACAGCCGTCTTGCTACTGCATATATCCGTGCATTCTGCGCCAAGAGCATTGATGATATCAGCATCAAGAGCTGGGATGAATATTAATATTTAAGCTATGTTTGAAAATCTATCTGATAGACTAGAAAGATCCTTTAAAATCCTTAAGGGTGAAGGCAAGATCACCGAGGTGAATATTGCCGAAACCCTCAAGGAAATCCGTCGCTCATTGCTTGATGCCGACGTATCATATAAGGTAGCCAAAGAGTTCTGCGACAGAGTCAAGGCCAAGGCCATGGGAGCCAATGTGCTCACTGCAGTCAAGCCTCAGCAGATGATGGTCAAGATCGTGCATGACGAGCTCGCTGACTTCATGGGTGCAGAGCACTCAGAAATCAACGTAAAAGGCTCTCCTGCAGTGGTTTTGGTGGCAGGTCTCAATGGTTCCGGTAAGACAACATTCAGTGGCAAGCTCGCACTTAACCTCAAGAGCAAGAAGGGCATGAGAGTGCTCCTTGCTGCATGTGACACCTTCCGTCCGGCAGCAATCGAGCAGCTCAAGACTCTTGCCGAGCAGGTTGGCGTGCCTGTATATTCTGAGGATGGAGAAAAAGATCCGATCAAGGTTGCAAGCAACGCGATAGCTCTCGCAAAGCGCGAAGGCTACAGCGTGGTGATCGTCGATACAGCCGGTCGGCTCGTAGTCGATCAGGAGCTGATGGATGAGATCTCTGCTCTGCACAAGGCCATCAAGCCGACAGAGAGCCTCTTTGTGGTAGATGCGATGACCGGACAAGATGCAGTCGAGTCAGCAAAAGCTTTCAATGCTGCCATCGACTACGACGGCGTCGTGCTCACCAAAATGGATGGTGACACCCGTGGCGGTGCAGCCCTCTCCATCAAGGCAGTCACCGGCAAGCCTATCAAGTTTATCAGTTCAGGTGAGAAGATGGAAGCTCTTGATGTCTTCTATCCTGCCCGTACAGCCGACCGTATCCTCGGTATGGGTGACGTCGTTTCCCTCGTAGAGAAGGCTCAGGAGCAGTTTGACGAGCAGCAGGCACGTGCACTCAAGAAGAAGATTGCCAAGAACCAGTTTACATTTGTGGAGTTCTACGATCAGCTGAAGCAGATTCAGAAGATGGGTAACATGAAGGACGTGATGGGAATGCTCCCAGGCATGGACAAAGCCCTCAGAGATGTAGATATCCCGGATGACGCTTTCAAATCAACTGAAGCTATTATCCAGAGCATGACTCCTTATGAGAGAGAGCATCCTGAGTGCCTGAACTCATCCAGAAGGCAGAGAATAGCAAAAGGATCCGGTACTACCATTGCCGATGTCAACAAACTCATCAAGCAGTTTGAACAAACTCGCAAAATGATGAAGATGGCAGTAGACGGATCCCTTCAGCAGAAGCTTAAAGGCTTCAGAAGATAAGATTCATATCTGCTTCAAGCAGTTTATCAGCTTTGTCCTTAGGGACAAAATGCCAGTTACCTAACACGGCAGGGTCGCTCACAAGAGTTGAAGTGATCTTGCCGTGAGTTTTAATATACTCATAGACCATATCTCTGATGGCTGGATAACGGGCCACCACTCGGGCGTCAATCTCATCCTTTGGCACTCCGGCACCCTCGATGATGAGGTTACCGCCACCACTTGCACGATATGATGTCATCGACACGGTGTACTCTGCAGACTCTGAGAACTCACTTCCGTCGGCGAGAGATGTGATCACAACTCTCTGACCATAAGGCTTGGTGATGTCCACTGTGTAGTTGAGTCCGGCAGCTGAGTCAAAGTTGTAACTCCTACCTACAAACGACCATCTCTGAGCACCGGTGCGAGGATCGGCCTGAGGGACGATGCGAAGCACATGCTCAGGAGATGTCTGTATCCAGCCTTCAAAGGAGTACTCAAGATATTTGCGGATCTCCTCTCCTGTGAGTTTCACCACATACAGCTCATTTTCAAAAGGATAGACTGTAAACATATCATTATAGATGAGCTCACCGGCCTTGACTGTACCGTTGAATGTGAGCGGAGCTGCAAATGAGATCTGAGCTTCCTCGGCTGTGAGCTGGACAGTGTGCACAAGATTGATATAGTCAGACATGCCTTTGTAGGCATCACGGGTGCGCATATCCATCTCAAGAGTGCCGACTTTCATATTGGTAAAGTCCTTGACCTTCTGGAAATCGGCATCAAAATACTCCGCCATCTCCTCATCCACCTTCATCTTGTCAAGTCTGACGACCTCGGCGTCAACACTCTTCTCACCCTGATTGACATCAATCACCACATGCCCCACATAACCGGCACGTGCACCACCATTGACAAGGACAGAGTTTGAACCCGGTCTTGTCATCACTGTCTGGCGGTGGTCGTGTGAGGTGAGCACCACATCTACGCCCTCAACAAGATTGAAGACGTCCATACCCTGGCTCTCAAGCTGAGTGCCGTCGCCATCTCCCGTACCAGCATGAAGTGCAAGTATCACAATATCAGGATCTTCCTTTGCTCGCACCTTATCCACCTCAGCCTGAACCATCGGTGTGATCGAGAGGAAATCGATGCCTTCCCATACCTTCTCAGAAAGCCAGGCCTTCATGTTTGGATTGGTAAATCCGATCAACGCTACCTTCATACCACCCTTTTTAAGGATCGTATAGCTTGGGAAGTAGGCTTCTGTCGTGCCTTCCACCACTGCATTTGCTGCGAGGAACGGGATGCGGGCCTTCTTGAGTTCCTTAAAAACCTTATCATAAACCGGATGACCAGTCTCGATATCGTGATTACCCACGACTACAGCGTCATAGCCCATATACTTTGTGATCCGCGAAAACAGATGCTCACCTTCTGTATCTACATAATTGAAATAATAGGCAGCATTGTCGCCCTGAAGACAGTCTCCTGCATCAATCAGCACCACATTGTCCTTACCATAGGTAGCTCTAAGACTATCCACATAGTACTTAACGGACATCATTGAAGTCTTGTAGGCACCACCTTCGACATATGGTTTGTTAAACCAAGAACCGTGGACATCTCCTGTGGTAACGATATGGATACTGCCATCTGACACAGACTGGCTGCAACTCATAATGCCCAAAGAGCAGAGGGCAAGAGTGATAAAAAGAAATAAACGTTTCATTGTGAGTAAATAAGTTATGCAAAAGTAGTAAATTTGCGCTTAGTATGAAACTCACGACAGAAATAGAGATAGCAAAATTGCCATTCAGGCTCAGCCTTTCCGACCGCATCTGCCTGCTTGGCAGCTGTTTCAGCGACACTATAGGCTCTCATCTGATTGATGCCGGCTTCTGCGCGCAGGTCAACCCCTTTGGCCAGCTTTACAACCCTTCATCCATCGCAGCGGCAGTGCGACGCCTTGACAGCGCCGAGCCATTTGCTGAAAGCGAATGTATTGAGATGGGAGCAGGTGCACAGAAATTCTGCTCGTTTGAGCACCATACTTCATTTGCGCGCAGCAGCAAGGAGGAATTCCTTGCCCATGCCAACGCCAGCCTTGTGCAAAGCGCTGCCTTCTGGGCAAGCTGCAATGTCGTTATCATCACGCTCGGCACAGCATTCGTCTGG
>CALEJC010000122.1 GCA_937898205.1 uncultured Bacteroidales bacterium | reverse complement strand
GGCAACTCCGAGAAGGTGTGTGCCCAGGTGCGCACGGCTTTGAGCAACCCTGACAAGATGTCGACCAAACTTGAACCGGAGCTTGAGAAGTTTGCCGTTATGCTCAAAGAAAAGGGTCGTATGCCGCTTCTGCGCGACATTCTCAGACTCTATGTTGTAATGTACCACCAGCTCAAAGGCATAAAGACTGTCAAGCTGAGCACGGCAGTACCTTCTCCACAACTTGAAAGCAAGCTGCTTTCTATACTTGAAAAGCAGTTCTGCTGCAAAGTAGACTTTGAAACCTGTGTGGATCCTTCTCTGATCGGGGGTTTTTTGCTGACCATAGACGATTACCTGCTGGATGCGAGTGTGCGCAATCAGATTGAGAAGATCCGCAAAGAGTTTGTAAAACAACACAATAGATTAGTATAAATAGCTTAAATGTCACAGAATACTATTAAAGCGAGTGAGATTTCGGAGATACTCTTAAACGAGTTAAGAGGCATAGACAACTCAGTTCAATATGAGGAAGTGGGTACTGTGCTCACAGTCAGCGATGGCGTGGCCCGTATCTATGGCCTGCTTAATGCTGAAGCCGGAGAATTGCTCGAGTTTGAGAGCGGCGTAAAAGCCGTGGTAATGAACATCGAGGAAGACAATGTGGGTGCTGTGCTTCTGGGACAGACAGATCTCGTCAAAGAAGGTATGCGCGTGCGCCGTATGGGACGCATCGCAGGTGTGCCTGTGGGCGAAGGCCTCATCGGTCGAGTAATTGACCCGATCGGCACTCCTCTGGACGGACGCGGCGATGTCAAGGGTGAGACCATCCGTATGCCTCTGGAGCGCAAAGCTCCGGGTGTAATCTTCCGCGAGCCCGTAACCGAGCCGCTCCAGACCGGCATTAAAGCTATTGACTCCATGATCCCTATCGGTCGTGGTCAGCGTGAGTTGATCATCGGCGACCGCCAGACCGGCAAGACTGCGATTGCGATTGACACTATCATCAATCAGCGTAGCGAGTTCCTCAAAGGCAAGCCGGTCATCTGTATCTATGTGGCTGTGGGACAGAAAGGTTCGACCATAGCCTCGATAGTGCAGACTCTCCGCTCCAAGGGTGCGATGGATTATACTATCATAGTGGCTGCTACTGCCGCAGATCCTGCTGCAATGCAGTACTATGCTCCATTTGCCGGTGCCGCCATCGGCGAATATTTCCGAGATACCGGTCGCCATGCGCTGGTGGTCTACGACGACCTTTCAAAGCAAGCGGTTGCCTACCGTGAGGTTTCGCTCATCCTCCGCCGTCCTTCAGGACGTGAGGCCTACCCTGGCGACGTGTTCTATCTACATTCGCGTCTGCTGGAGAGAGCAGCCAAGATCATCAGCCAGCAGGAGGTTGCCGAGCAGATGAATGACCTTCCTGAGGCTCTGCGCTCAAAGGTGCGCGCGGGCGGATCGCTCACAGCGCTGCCTATCATCGAGACGCAGGCAGGAGACGTGTCGGCATATATCCCGACCAACGTGATTTCGATTACCGACGGTCAGATTTATCTTGAGCCGGCTCTCTTTAACGCCGGTTTCAGACCTGCCATCAATGTGGGCATCTCTGTATCCCGAGTGGGAGGATCTGCCCAGATCAAGTCCATGAAGAAGGTCGCCGGCACACTCAAGATCGACCAGGCTCAGTTTAATGAGCTTGAGGCATTTACCAAATTTTCTTCGGATATGGACAAGGTAACTGCCATGACTCTTGACAAGGGACGTAAAAACAATCAGCTTCTCATCCAGCCACAGTATGATCCTATGCCGGTGGGAGAGCAGATTGCGATACTATATTGCGGCACCAACGCTCTGATGGCAGAGATAGAGCTGGATAAGGTGAAGGAGTTTGAAAACCACTTCATCCACAGAATGAAGGATCTGCACGCAGATGTGCTTGCAGAGCTTGAGGCCGGCAAGGTGAGCGAGCAGGCAGAAAGCACGATCAGAGAAGTTGCCTCGTCGGTGTGCAAGATGTTGAACCAGTCTAAGTAGTTTATTTTGGCTTCATTAAGAGAAACAAAGGACCGCATCGCTTCGGTTAAGAACACGCTGAAGATCACTTCAGCGATGAAGCTCGTGTCGTCTGCCAAGCTGCATAAAGCTCAGAAGGCGATAGAGGGCATGCGTCCATATGAGAGGGAGCTTGAAGGAATACTCTCGAGACTCGATTGTCAGAAAAACGAAGCTAAAGAAGAGAAGCAGGGCAAGGTGGCGATAGTGGCATTTGCATCAAACAGCTCGCTTTGTGGAGCATTCAACAACAATATCATCCGCAAGACGCTCGAGGTGATTGAGGCTCAAAAGGAAGAGGTGTGTGTAATCGCCGTGGGCCGCAAGATGGCTGAGGCTCTGCGCAAGAGAGGCTACGGATGCGAGACCGACAACAGCAAGATGGTGAACTTTGCACCTTATAAAGATATAGCAGAGTTTGCAAACGGGCTGGTAGAGAAATACGAGGAGGGAGCGTTTAGTAAAGTGATCCTTGTATATAACAAGTTTGAGAGTCTGGCTCATCAGGTGCCGACAGAAGAGCAATATCTTCCATATATAGCTCCTAAAACAGAGGCTCAGACAAACAACGAGGATGACTACATTTTTGAGCCGGAGGCCTCAAAAATCGCAGAAGAGATGCTTCCTCAGCTGCTTAAACTCAAATTCTATGCGGCAGTACTCGACTCAGAGGCCGCAGAGCACGCCGCACGCACAATAGCGATGCAGACAGCCTCTGACAACGGTGACAGGCTTCTTGCCGAGCTTACTCTTGAGTACAACAAAGGACGCCAGCAGAAGATTACTTCCGAGATCCTCGATCTTGTCGGCGGCCTTTCAGGATAATCAACGTCCGGCTCTAACACCTATTACAATCTGCACCGGTCGGAGATAACTTAATATATAAGAGACACCCAGGGCGCAAAGCTCTGGGTGTTTTGTTTTGTACAGAATGGAATGTATATAAAAGAAGAAAGCCCGACGATATTTCTATCATCGGGCTTTCCGAAAAGCGGCAGCTGCCTACTCTCCCACTTGGTGTAGCAGTACCATCGGCGCTAGTGAGCTTAACTTCTCTGTTCGGTATGGGAAGAGGTGGATCCTCACCGCTATAACCACCGCAGTATTTTACTTGAGAGAAATAACTTAGCGTAAATCAGTCTGGCTTACTCAAAAGATCTCGGGCTATTAGTACAGGTCGACTGAGTACATTACTGCACTTACATCTCCTGCCTATCAACGTGGTAGTCTCCCACGACCCTTAGGGAAGTCTCATCTTGGAGACGGCTTCGCGCTTAGATGCTTTCAGCGCTTATCCTGACCGAACGTGGATACTCGGCGATGCAGCTGGCGCCACAACCGATATACCAGAGGTTCGTCCAACCCGGTCCTCTCGTACTAAGGTCAGTCCTCCTCAAACTTCTTACGCCCACAACAGATAGAGACCGAACTGTCTCACGACGTTCTGAACCCAGCTCG
>CALEJC010000121.1 GCA_937898205.1 uncultured Bacteroidales bacterium | reverse complement strand
ATTTCATACGATCAATGAAAAGGGGCGCGACAAGAAGAAGGACGTGAGCCTGCTGGGCATGGAGCCGGATTCCGACTGGCTGCTCATCGGCAACGGCGCAGCTCTGCTGTTCTGTCTCGTGCAGGATTGGACACACCTGATAAAACTGGACCCAGTCAACTATTATGTCAACTGGGTTCCTGTGAGTATAGATCTATTCGGGATCATCTGGGCCAATGTCGTGACCTTTGCAGTGATCATGCTGCTGCTTCTTCTCCCGATAATGTTTATTTCTAAGATCGACCCTTCTTTGAGCGTGAAGCAGCGTTAGAAGCTTCGATGATCTTCATATTTTTTGTTGCAGCATAGTCTTCAGGATCGATTTTTAATGCCTTTTTGTAGAATCTGGCTGCTTTTTTATTGTCCTTTTTAGCTACCTGCCAGTAAGAACCGATATTATTGATAAACACAGTGTTCTTAGGGAAAAGCTTTGACATCTTCTCTGAAATAGCAAGGAAGTACTCAAAAGATGCAGGGCTTGCGATCTGGAAAAGGTTGACGCAATATTCTCCGATTACCTGGCAGAATAGCTCGCTGTCTGCTTTTTCTCCATCAAAAGTCCATTCCGTGGTTTTGTCAAGGTCAATGAGCTCGTTGATCTGTGCTACTGCGAGGTCCGGGCTCTCTTTTTCATACATCATCAGGGCGGAAATCTTGCTGATCCTATATCTCAACTCGCCTGGCTTGAGGTTGATGGCTTTGTCTATTGCTTTTAGAGAAGATCCCACCAACTCGTCGTCAAACAGGATATCTTCAAAATAGTATACGTCATTGCCGAGGGAATCCTTGAGCGTCATGACCGGCGCCTTACCGAGGTACTTCTTCTGATTCAATGTGATGACATTGTTGCTCTGAGCTTTGACGAAGTCATAGTTAAATCTTGCTGTGAGCATATCGGTGTTATCCGGATCATCTTCTGCCCAGCGGTTGATGATGGAGTCCACTCCAAGTCCGGCGATGCCCATCATGCGCACCTGTCTCTCGTAATCGGCCTTATGATCTCTGGTCTGAGCCTGAACAGTCAAGCCCAAAGTGATAAAGGAAATAAGTATAAATAAACGTTTCATATTCTTTTTAAACATTCATTAAAATCCGCCTGCCTTTTGGAAGGAGGTTGTTGCATCTCTGACCTATGTTTTTTACAAAGCCCAAAGGATGTCCCTGATAGCAGATCACGTTATATCCCAGCTCTGCCCCGGGGATGGGGAAACTGTCTCTGTGCAGAAACTTGAGAGCGGTCGGAAGGTCCACATCTACAAGGGGATAGGCGTTTCTGTCAAAGTCGATGGATAACGCATAGTCAGCATTGGGGATGAAATCCTTGCCTTTGTATGTGCCTTTTTCAATGCCGTGCCTGATCGGACGTAGTGTCTCGATGCTGCAATGCTTCTTCTCGCGTTGTGTGGCTGTCTTGACAAGCGCTCCCACCCATTGTCCTTCGCCCGGCACAACTCCTGCCTTCAGCAGGTATCCGTGTTCTGTGAGCTCTACCCCGTGGGCGGAAAACTCATCTTCAGGAGCAATGATCTCGCCTCCCAGATTCTGTGCGGCCCAGAGCAGGTTATCGTCGTTCTCACATGGCTCGTAGGTGCAAGTCGAATATATCAGCACTCCGCCTTCTTTGAGCGAAGCCCACATGTCGGCAAGGATGCGTTTCTGCCTCGCACAGCAGAGCTCGACCACCTCCGGACTCCATTCCTGGACAGCTCGCGGATCCTTGCGGAACATGCCTTCTCCGCTACATGGCACATCGGCAACAACTACGTCAAAGAAACCTTCCAGCTGCGCAAATGCAGCAGGGTCACACGAGCACACAGCCACATTGGGGTCGCCCCAGAGTGCCACGTTGTCGCTAAGGACTGCTGCGCGGGCCTTCATCACTTCGTTGCTGACGAGGAGGAAATCGTCTCCCAGCCTCTCCCTCAGAGAGCAGGCAAGGTCGGTGGTTTTGCCACCCGGCGCGGCGCAAAGGTCAAGGACCTTCAGCCCGCCCCTGGCAAAACCCATCGAGTCGATAATCTTTCTGAAGACATGGCCCACATACATCGCCGAGCTGTCCTGCACATAGTAGCATCCGGCGTGAAATAGCGGGTCAAGAGTAAAGCTTGGGCGTTCTGATAACAATCGTGCATGGTGGTTCCACGGCACAAGTTGCCCTTCGGGACCATCAGATCCTTTAAATGGGTTAAGTCTTATCGAAACAGAAGCCTCAGACATTAGACAAAGTCATTTGGGACGTTGGGCATCTTGCCCTCAGAAATATCCACAAGTGTATCTACTGCCTTGTCAAGAGCGTTCTGGATTTTTGAGCCAAGCATAGTCTTCATCATGAAGTTGATATTGGCATCAAGCTCAATCCAGAAATCTGTTTTACATGGGATCTCGGGGCGATCAAAGTGGAGCACACCTACAAACTCAATAGGGGACTCTGCACTGCCGATGCGGATGATGGAATATGGCACGCGGTCATCAACTCTCACGCTGACTTTAAATCCTTGTACCGTAATGCTTAAATTATTGTAGTCGGCAGTAACTTCTGCGTCGATCTTCGCCGGCATTATGCTGGAAAAATTGCGCATGTCGCAAAATGCCATATATAACTCTTCCGGCATTTTGGAAACCAAACCATGTTTACTTGTATAATGAGCTGTCATATTGTTTTATATTAATGGACTGCAAAGATAATAAGAATATATAAACTAGGATTACGGGCAGATGCGCTTGAACTCTTCGTAGATTGTCATGATGTTGTCCACATAGGCGATGGTTTCCAGACCCTTGAATGTGCCAAATTTCACTATGCTGGTGTCAATCTTGGAACTGTCCCTCATCTCCGGGATAACAAGCTCTGCCATATTTTCCCAATATCCTGTCGAGATTT
The DNA here is from genome assembly GCA_937898205.1 of uncultured Bacteroidales bacterium. GTDB lineage: Bacteria > Bacteroidota > Bacteroidia > Bacteroidales > UBA932 > Cryptobacteroides. The sequence goes on along the minus strand of CALEJC010000121.1, from coordinate 12,029 downwards.
CGTTTTTCCTTGCGACATTGATCACATCACGGATGCGCCCTATGCCGGCATTATAGGCTGCCAAGCTGTATTTGAAGCTCTCTTCGTTGTTGGCTCCGATGTTTCTGTAGATGTGCATCAGCTCGCCCAAGTGCTCTGCTCCGCCTCTGATATTGTGCTCAGGATCAAGAGGATCGGGGACATTGTGATGCCTTGCTGTGCGAGGCATCATCTGCATCAGTCCGCTTGCTCCTCTGCTTGAGCGGGCTTCTATGTGGAAGCGGGATTCTTTATACACCACAGCTGCCAGCAGGCGCCAGTCAATCCTGAGTGTGTCGGCATAGACTTTAATGATGCTGTCATAGGGGCTGATCTCTGTCCTTCTTTTTGACCGGAAAGGAGAAAACCTCTGAATATACAAGTCTCTTGTCTTATGGTAATCAGGTTTATTGCTGTGCTGCTCAAGCCATTCCAAAACCTGTTTCTTGTGCTTCTCATCGTCGAGTCTCATCAACCACATGCTCACATCATCGATCGGCCCGACAAAAAGGACACTATCTACGTTCATCGCGTCATTTATGCTCATTACAAGCAGGTCGATGGCTCCGGCCTTGAGCGAATCGACATAGGAAGCATTTTTGTGGCTTGTGAGGCTGATGTCGACGCTTTGTTGTGCATAGGCGGCATATTCCTTGACCAGGTGATAATTATATCCGACGATTAGAGATCTGGTGGTATTGATGTTTTTGTCAAACTCAAGCACACATCGAGTGTGAGCTCTATACTCGATGTCCGTTTCTTGCCTTGATACAAGAAGCGAGGAAATAAAACTTCCTATAATAATCATCCCCGCCAGGGTGAGTACAACTATTGAAGCTTTGTTGGGCTTGTTCATTAATGATTAATCATTAGATGGTGGCGGCCCCGGCAATCCTGTAGGTTGAGCATAGAACGGCCAGTAGATACCGATCTTAAATCCATCCATACCATTGGTGGTTACGATGCGATTGTCAGAACTGAAGAAGTCAAACTTCTTCATCGGCCATCCGCCTCCGGCATTTTGATATTTCAGGAAGATACAAGCTCTCTTCCACTGGACATTGACAAAGATGTCAAAGTATGGTCCGTTGTTGTAGAGACGCTCGTTTTGATTATAGAAAACACCTAGATTAGGGTTCCAACTTGGAGAGTTCCACTTGCTGTTGTAGAATGCGTTTGCACCAATCTGCATGGTCATGATATCTTTAGTCTTTGATGCGTCCTTCTGAACGACAAACTCGATATAGTACCTGAGATTGAGAGCAAGTGTAGGTAGTGGCAGCACTTCGTTGTTGGAAGAGAACTGCATGAGGGCTCTGTTGTCTAAATGCAGAGGCCCCAACTTTATCTTTTTGCTTAGATTTGCGCTGATTACGCTCATTGCGGCTTTATGCTGCTGGATGATGCCGCTGGCATCGTAGTACAGCCTGTTGCCGAGCAGGGCATAGCCCACTCCGAAGTTCAAGTCCCAATGAGGGATATCAAAATCGCCTTGTGCGATGGTGGTAGAGACCTTGCCGAAATCGTTGTTCCAGTTGAAGTGGTTGGCATAGATGTTCTGCTCGTAGAAAGTAGGCTCGACAAGATTGCTCTCAAAATGAAGATTCAAGCCTAGCGGGCTCTTCTTTGCACGCCTGAATGGGAAGAACTGAAGCCTTCCGTTGGCTTCAACACTGAAATCGGCAGCATCGTGACCCAAGAGGACAAATCTTGTCTTTGCATCCCAGTAGAAGTTGTTTCTAAGCTGGCCTTCTGCTCCGGCATAGACATAAACATTGTTCTGGGTGATATTGCCTGTGCTGTTTGGATCAGGGTTATAGTAGTTTAAGAGGTAGTCGCCCACTCCGACATCAAGTTTGGAGATGATTGCCTCGTCTGACCAAGGTTGCAGCCTGATGAAGAACTTGTTGTCAAGCTTCATCACTCTCATCGAGTCGGCTGTCCGGGTGTTGTTGTAGTTAAATACGTCCCGATAGAACTCTCTGCCGTAGACGTCATTCTCTCCGATCTGGTCTTCGTATTTTCTGGTATAGGTAGAAAGTTCACTGCTATGACCGATGAAAGCGGTAGTGATGTCCCTGTCAAGGTTTAGGGTGTCAACGACAAAATTTGTGTCGCGTCTGGCTTTGATCTTATTGATGAAGTTAAAAGGAATCCTCAATTGCTGGTCCAGGAAGAATGTGTTTTTCTTGACTTTGGACTTGGCGTTGTTGAGAGCCACAGCGATCTCTCGAGAGTCTACTGTGGTATCTCTGATCCATTTGTTGTCCACGATGCCTCCGTTTTCCTGAAGGGAAAGGGTGTTGCCGATGTATCCGGCATGCATAGTATATTTCTTGCCCAGGTAGTTGGCCTGCACGACAGAGGTCTTGTTGATTGTCGCTTCGTTTTTCAACATGCCTTCTCCTCCAAACCTGTTGAACAGCAACGAGAAATTAAACTCAGGAGTGATGTTCTGAGTGGTAAAGAGGTGGAGGTTGTCTGAAACCTTCTCGTCCTTGGCAAAGAGAGTTCCGAAATATGAAAGCTCCGTATAAGGGTTCTTGGTGTTGTAGTGAGGAAGGGTATTTGGGTTATATGACCAAGGCTCAAGCGCCTTGTAAAACTCTACCTTCTCGCCATCTCCTCTTTTGAAGAAGTCATAGTACTGAGCCGGCGATCCGGAGATGCCCAGCCATGTCGCATTGACGTCGTTTCTGAAGATAGGGTAGTCGTTGTACCAGTAGTTATATGAAGTGTCCGGTACTGCAGCGTCGATCTTGTGGAAGTCTTGGTCCACAGTCCAGGTAATGATGCGTTTATAGTGCATCGAATCCGGCAGTGCATAGGTCTCCAGGATGCGTGGTACTTCTGCCAGGATGCTGTCTTTGATGTCTTGTGCTTTCTGTTTGGCTTCTCTGATAGAGTCTGCGCGAGCCATCTTGATCTTGGCCTTCTGCTCAGCATCATAGGACTTCCTCTCATCTTTTGACAGAGAGTTGTACCATGCTTCAAACTTTGCCTTTGCACGTGCTGTGGAGTCGGCAAGGTAGATTGAGTCCAGCTTGGGCCAGAGAGAAGAGTCAAGCAGGGCTTTGAGAGAGTCACGAGGCGAGAGCTTGCTGACCAGGCTGTCATATATCTCTACATATTCTTCTTTGCTGCTGTCAACCACCACGGCGCTGGTGTCGGCAAACTTGCGATAGGCATACATCGGATATATGACCGTATCTTTGGCAGGGCTGATCTCAACAGGCTTCCTGCTCCCGACGGCTGAGTGGGATAGATCCATCGCACCTGCAGTGGTGATAGCCATCACTGCCAGGGGAAATAATATGCGAGACCACTTTTTCATCTCCAACTTACAAAGATAATATTTTTTTGCTAGCAAAAATATGCTTACTTTAGTAGGGAATAAACAATAGACAATGGAAAGACTCAAGCAACTCTACAAAGATTGGTCCGGCTGTGATGCCGACGTGTGCACTTTATTGCCTCTCTCAGGAAGTGCGAGGAAGTATTATCGCATCAGTGGAGAGGGAGGAACCGTAATCGGATGTGTGGGCACCAACTATGCTGAAAATAACGCATTTCTCACAATAGCTCAGAAGTTTAATGCTGAAGGGCTGCATGCTCCGGCTATCTATGCCCGGACAGAGGATATGATGTGTTACATCCAGGAAGATCTGGGAGACGGCCAGTTGTTTGAAATCCTCAAACCCAATATCTCCGATGCTTCATATACCCAGCAGCAGCTGGATTATCTCCATGATACTCTTGCTCTTCTTCCGGCGGTGCAGTTTAAAGTGGGTAAGGGTCTTGATTGGGATGTGTGTTTTCCGGACAGGGAATTCAATGCCCGGATGGTCAACTTCGACATCAACTATTTCAAATATGATTTCCTCAAGCTCACAACTCTTGATTTCAATGAGATAAAGCTTCAGGATGATTATGACAGGCTGGTTGAGGACTCACTTGATTTTGAGGGAGATACATTTATGTATCGCGATTTCCAGGCGCGCAATGTGATGATCAAGGATGGCGAGCCTTGTTTCATTGATTTCCAGGGTGGCCGCAGGGGCCCCGTGCAGTATGATCTTGCATCGTTCCTCTGGAATGCAGGCACACATTTCCCTTCAGAGTTGCGTCGCAGCCTTGAGGAGGTATACATCAAATCCCTCTCCAACTTTGTCCCTGTGGATGAGAAGGCTTTTTATACAAAATACCGCTTGATTACTCTGGTGCGTCTGCTTCAGGAGATGGGTGCCTATGGCTACCGTGGCATCGTGGAGCGCAAGCAGCTCTTCATCGATTGCATCCCTACGGCACTTTCTTGCCTGAAGGAACTCGCGTCTCAACCATTTGAAAGATACACATATCTGACAGAACTTCTGCTTCGTCTGGCAGAAGAGTGGGACGGCGGTACTCTCATCCCCGGTTTTAAAATCGATCTGGGACGATGAAAGCGCTCATTTTTGCTGCAGGTCTGGGCACCAGGCTTCGCCCTATCACGGACACTATGCCCAAGGCTCTGGTGAAGGTTGGAGGTGTGCCCATGCTGGAGCGAGTGCTTCTTAAACTCAAAGCTGCAGGCATCAGCGATTTTGTAATCAATGCTCATCACTTCGCTGAGCAGATTATCGAATTTGTGCAGACCCATGACTCGTTTGGCTGCCATGTCGATATATCTTGGGAGAAGGATGCCCCTCTGGAGACAGGAGGCGGCATCAAAAGAGCACAGAGCTTGCTGTCCGGAGATAGATTCATAGTCCATAATGCTGACATCCTCAGTGATGTGGATATCTCGTGGTTTCAATCCCAGGACAGCAAAGATGCCATGGCTACCTTGCTGGTTACTGATGCTCAGGCAGACAGGTATCTGCTTTTTGATGATGATATGTGTCTTGTGGGATGGACTAATGTGCGCACAGGCGAAGTAAAGAGTCCGCACAAGGATTTTGATCCATCAAAGTATCGTAGACTCTCATTTTGCGGCATCCATATTATTTCCGATGAGGTGTTCCCATTGATGCAAGACTGGCCTGAAGCCTTCTCTATCGTGGATTTCTACCTGAGCATAGCTGCGACGCATAAAATCAAAGCAGCATATTGCCCTGACCTCAAGATGATCGATATAGGTTCTGTGGAGAAGCTTGCGGAAGCTCAAAGCTGGCAGGACTAGCGCTCAAAAAACTCCAATGCATATCTGAAGACTTCAATCCGGTCTTCAGGACTTAAGATGGTCTCGATCGGCACTCCGATTGAGACTGTTTTTGAATAGTAGCCGTTGTGTGTGATCGCTGCGCCGAATGCCGATCCCGGATAGCGAAGCCAGATGCTTGCTGATTTGCTTGCAGGATTCAGGCCGTCAGGGTGCTCCACGCAGTAGACCATGGAATTGGGTTTCTGCGCAAAGTCCATATCTCCGATGCGGCCGCTGGAAGTGCCGTATGAGTTGGCAAGCTTGTAGCCAAACAGGCTTGAGGCAAATGCAGCCTCCGCTTCGGTGCAGTCGGAAGCGATGTTGGCTCCGCTGATGATGATGTTTCCGCCCGCGCGGGCAAATCTATCCAATGCGCTGCGCATCTGATCGGGGAACACGGCATAATCGCGGGCGCCCATATTCTGCGACCTGCCTTGCTTGCCGCAGATCAGGTCAAGCACTTCCGCTTGAACTTCCATGTTGCAGAAGGCTTCGCTTGAAGACGAATAGAAAGCCCTGCCCAAAGCAAATAATGCCTTTCCGTGTGTGGCGGGGTAGTCGAAGCTGTTGCCGGCAATGATCTCACCGGCGTGATTGTCATAGCTCGCGCCGAAGCCGGGATAATGGTCGTCAATGTATTGGCGGTCTCTGCGGAATTCGTAATTGTCTCCGATATAAGCGATTTCGCTAAGATATGGCACTCCGCTGTCTTCACGGCTCTCAAAGCCCGCATATTGATCTCCGTCAATCCATGCCGGCGGTCCTACTCTATTGAAATTGTTGACTATGAGCACGGCTTTGCTTGCATCTGCTCCTTGAGGGACACCCACTGAGAGGATTTCAGAAGGGAAACTCTTGCCTCCATCGTTGTAGGCTTCGACTTTGAAACTATAGATATGTCCCGGAGTGTAATCCAGCTCAAAATGATTGTTTCTGACCTCAATACCTTGATCAAAGGACCCGTCGTCAATCTTGGTGTAGACTATATATCCGTCACTTGTGGCAGTCGGTTCCTTAGGGTCGTCGGTAGGCTCCCAGGACAACTTGATCTGACTGCCTTCTATGATGCTTGAAAACGCATGTACCGGGAGAGGCTGGACTTGGTAGCTGCATCCGTAGAACTCGCTGAGAGTCTTGAGTATACCTTTGTAGACTGCTCGACTCACGGTAAACCTGAATGCAGGATCGAGACCATATTTCATGTCCTCAAAATTCTGGTGGCTGAGGAGTTCAAGAATCATCCCAGGGACACCTGTCGTGCGGCTCTCGGAGTAACTCTTGTCCCATAGACCCCTGCGGTTCCATAGAGGGTTGAAGTCGCTTCTGATGTCGTCTACCACCTGAGTCTGGACGTAGTCGGTGTATAGGCGGCTGATGATGCGGTCGCGTCCGTCTTCAAACTCTCGCTCTCCATCGTTTCTCAGAGTGTAGATGGCAAGAGTGCCCACTGTGCTGTCTTTCTGAGTCACACCTGCATCAGAATGGAAAGCAAATGAAAGGTCAAACGGGATGTTTTTCTGCTCTTTCATCATGGTTGTCCAGCGTCCTCTTGCTGCAAAGTCGTTGGTGTAGTCTGTCTCCCAGTTGCGGGTGATGTCTTCGCTCGCACCTGCCCATTGCATCCAGTAGTGGGCGCCTTCCATTGAGCTGGCAACTCCGGATGTGCTGCCACCGCGTTCCAGCTTGCCCATACCTCCGCCGATCTTGACGGCATCTGCGCAGACACATTCGCCTTCGGCGCCCATATTGCTGAGGGTTACGCGACCTTCTGTGCCTTTGTCAAACTCAAATGTGCCAAGGTAGATCCAGGTTCCGCCACCGCGCTTCTGGTTGACGCTGAAATGGCTCACGCCACCCATATGGTAGACCTTGTACTGAGCGGCTTCGCTGCTGTTTTCCAGAGTCTTATATGAAACGTAGACGGCATATCTGCCGCGCTCTTCAATTGTCGGTGTCCAAGTGGCTGTGGCACTCGCTTGCGCGCTACATTGCGCTGTGCGTGCAGTGCCGGCGCTAAATGGCAGGTCCTCAAATGTGTATTGGCGTTTGAAGTCTGCAAATCCTTCAGGGATGCTTTCCCATGCTCCGCTCTCGCTATAGCTTCCTTCCCGGCGGATCAGTCCGTCTCTATGGCCGCTGAAGGCAGGGTCATTGTCTGTGATGATTTCTCTGACCTGAAGATCCCTCTCTCTTGGCGTCATTGTGTAGGCTCCGGCATTTTCGAGCATCGGAATGAGGTAGGGAAGGACAAAACTTTGAGTAAACATGTCCTCTACCGTGCGGTGCAGGGTCGCTCTTTGCCACATCCAGATACCTTGATCTTCATTGAAATACCGTCCATGGCTCTGCCATAGGGCTATGTGGCGTCCTTGCAGCCCCAGCGGATAGTGCCTGCTCTGAAGTCGGGTGACGAGAGGTATGTTGTCCGTGCGAGGGTCATCGATGCGTCTGGGGTAGTCTCGAGAAGGCTCTCCGGTGTTGTCGATCTCCGGCACAACAAGCTGAGAGAGCTCATACCTGTTGGTATAAATGCTTCCGAGCTGGTAGCCGCTTGCCACAGAGTCCCACTCCTGCAGCAGCGTGGATTTAAACCAATCGACATCCTTTTCTCTCCATGGATAAAATGACAGATCGCTGGAGAAATATAGATTTAATGTCTTGCCATTTGTCCTTACTCTCGTTACAGACAGTTCCTGGTCTACGCCCATCCTTTGAAACATCCATACTCGTAGAGAATCACATAATGGCTGAAAGTCCTTGGAGCGAGGGGCAGCATAAAGACTTGTGCTTGCACACAATATGAAAAATGTGAGTATGAGGGCCTTCAGATGTTTCATTTCTTTTTGTTTTTGACGACAGTATAGATGTCAGCTATGTAGGTAAAGAGTGCCGACGAGCAGATCGCAAGGCAATCTGCGCCGAAGTCGGCCAGATCTTCTGTGCGATATGGAAGCATCGCTTGTACTATTTCTGTGATTCCGGCAAAGATACATCCATAAGAGCAGGCGAGGACAAAGCTTGACAGGGCTTTTATCATGCTTGAGCTGCGCTTGTCTGAAGCAAAGAAAAAGATGATCGGGAATGGGAAGAACATGCAGAAATGCACGAGTTTGTCTGTCGGAATCCCGAATATAAATTTCTGAATATCAGGCGTCTTGTCAAAGTTGGCAAAGCACAGGTATGCTACTGCTACGATGTAGACGAGCAGCAGGAGACGGAATACGAGTGCTCGGGCACTGGCTTCCTTTGATTTAAAGGGCCTGCATTTCATAAAGCTTGGTGTAATAGCCGTTCTTGGCGATGAGTTGGTCGTGTGTGCCGCTTTCTACAATCCTGCCGCCATCCATCACAATGATCTCGTCGGATTTCTTGATGGTGCTCAAGCGGTGTGCGATAGAGATTGTAGTGCGGTTGGTCATCAAGTAATCAAGAGCGTCCTGAACCATGCGCTCTGATTCTGTGTCGAGTGATGCGGTCGCTTCATCAAGAATCAGGATAGGAGGGTTTTTGAGGATGGCTCTTGCGATGCTGAGACGTTGTCTTTGACCTCCGGAAAGCTTGACGCCTCTATCTCCGATATTGGTGTTGTAGCCTTCTTCCTTTTCCATGATGAAATCATGAGCGTTGGCAATTTTGGCCGCAGCGATGACTTGCTCCATCGTCGCGCCTTCCACTCCAAATGCTATGTTGTTGAAAATTGTGTCGTTAAAGAGGATAGGGTCCTGGTTGACGTTGCCGATCAGGCTTCTAAGGTCTTTGGTCCTGAAGTCTTTGAGGTCGGTCCCGTCAAGGCTGATTGTGCCGGATGATGGGTCATAGAACCTCGGAATCAGGTCTACAAGGGTGGATTTGCCGGCGCCGCTTGCGCCCACGATGGCGATGTTCTTGCCTTTAGGGATGGTCAGGTTGATGTCCTGGAGCACTTCGCGTCCGTCTTCATAGCTGAAGGATACGTCTTTAAAGCGGATACAATCCTTAAACTCTGTGAGATCCTTAGGGGTCTGAGGCTCTTTGATGCTGTTTTCTGCTTCAAGGATCACATCTATTCTCTCCATCGAAGCGAGTCCCTTAGGGATGCCGTAGGCGGCCTTTGACAGGTCTTTGATCGGCTGTATGACGCTATAGAGGATGGCCATGTAGGCAATGAAGCTTGGAGCATCGATGACCTTATTGTCTCCGAGGATGAGTGTTCCGCCAAACCAGAGCACGATAGCAATCATTGCAGAGCCAAGACATTCGCTCACAGGGTGAGCCATAGCCTGTCTTGTGGCGACCTGACTGTTTTTGTCGCGCATCCTGCCTGTGACGCCTTCAAAGCGGGCAGTCATCTTTTTCTCTGCAAGGAAGGCCTTGATGATGCGCAAGCCGCTGAGGGTTTCCTCTACCTGACTCATCGTGTCGCTCCAATACTGCTGTGCTTCGATCGACCTTGCCTTGAGCTTGCGGCCGATAGAGCTCATTATGGCAATCATGATCGGCGCAAAAACTATGGTAAAGACCGTGAGCTCCCATGACATGGTAAAGAGCACAGTCATATAGATGACGATGAGGATAGGGTTCTTGATCAGCATCTCGATGGTGCTGGTGATGGAGATCTCAACCTCCTGCACGTCGCCACTGATGCGAGCAATGATATCTCCTTTTCTTTCCTGACTGAAGAAACCGATCGGAAGTGCAAGTATCTTGTTGTAGATCTGCATGCGCATATCCTTGACGACTCCAGTGCGGATAGGCACCATCACCGCTGCCGCTCCGAAGTAGCAGGATGTCTTGATCAGCACGATAAAACAGAACACAAGACAGAGGAGCAGAAGCACCTTGTTGGCTCCCATGGTTTCCATCCATTGAGCGACATAGAAGTAGGCGTTGTTGGTGATTTCGTTGAAATCCATGCCTTTGTGCCAAGGGATGAACTCGTAGGTCTGCTCGCCCACGTTGAAGAGTATCTGAAGTATAGGTATCAGCAAAGAAAAAGAAACCACATTGAAGACGGCCGACAGGATGTTCATGATGACAGAGCCGCCGACATAGCCTCTATATGGCTTGACATATCTTTTGAGTATCTTCCAAAACTGTTTCATAGCTACAAATTAAAGAGAGGGGAGGCCGTTTGACGTGGAAGTGTTACAAGCCTGGTGGCAGGGTCAAGATGTGGCCTTGTGGTGTTAAACGCCTTCTGCGGGGTGTTGTTGTGCTCGCTCAGGTGACAGAGGAAGACGTTTCTGAGCTTCTCATGCCTGAACTGCTTGACGGCTTCGGCACATTGGTGGTTGGAGAGGTGACCATGACCTTCGCAGATGCGGTCCTGGAGCTCTTTTGGATATGGGCCTTTGCGAAGCATCTCAAGGTCGTAGTTGGACTCGATGACCACTGTGTCTGCCCCCGCGGCAAAGCTAAGAGCCTGACTTGTCATGCGGCCGATGTCGGTCATTATCACAAACTTATAGTTGTCAAGCACGATAGCATAACCCACAGTCTGGGTAGCATCGTGAGGGACAATGAAATATCTGACTTTAATGCGATCGGGGACAATCTCTGTCCATGACTCGTCAAGGACGTGGGATACAGGCGCAAAGTACTCTCCTGTCACAAAATGTCTTTTCAGACGTGCCGCAAGGACGTCAGTTGTCCATACTCTTTTCTGCAGATGTTTGCAGTATGATCCCAGCGAGCGGATGTGATCAAGGTGGTCGTGAGTGATGAGGATATCATCAAAGCATGTGTAGTCAAGTCCCTCTGCGGCAAGCTCTTTCTTGAGTCTTCTAGGACTCACGCCTGCGTCGATGAGCACGCCACACTCACACTCTCCCTCTTCGGAGAAGATGCCGAGGTAGTAGCAGTTGCCGCAACTGCCTGAAGAGAATGATTTAAACCTATAGTCCTTCATCCTCGCAATATTTGGAGATTACACTATATGCGTCTGCAACACCCAGCTCGCCGGCTCGGGAGAGGTCGATACAACCCTTCTCGTTGTCTTTGAGATAGATCAGTACTAGACCACGATTGAAGTAGGCATCACCCATCTGAGGATAGAGCTTGATGGCCATGTCGTAGTTTTCTATGGCCTGTACCATCTGTGATGAGAGACATTGCAGGTTGGCTAAGTCGTAGTAGAGATAAGGGACGTCAGGAAGGATAGTAAGCGCTTCTTCGATATCTTTGATCGCTTCAGAGTAGTCATAAGATCTGGCCACTCTGTCACTCACTCTGGCTCTAGTCGCACCTTCGGTGTCCATTGACAGGGTCTGGACATTGCCTTCAAGGGATGCGATGAAGTCGATCATCTCTGCCTTGAGCACAGCTCTGTTCATGAGATAGAAGGCCCTGTAGTAGGCTGCATATTTATCCCTCTCAACTTCGTTTTCTGCGCTCTCGACAGCTTTGTCAAACCAGTTGAGAGCTGAATTGAACTGCTTGTTCTGCAGATCTTGAAGACCCTTTGCAAAGTATTCTTGTGCCCTGTAGGTAAAGATGTGGTCTGAATTGCCGCTTGTGCTTTGATTGCTGATGGTTATCGGCGCCGGAGAAGAGTCGATAAACCTGTCTATCAATGCGTTTTCATAGCGGTTGGAGAGTGCTACGCTGCGGTTTTCTCTTGTGGCTGTCAGTCCAAACTTATAAAGAGGCTTGAGCTGGATGTCTATGTCTCGATGCTGCAGAAGCTCGTTGTCGAAGTCCTTTTTGGAAAATTCGCCGTCAAGTGTGAGCAAAGAGCTATATTTCTTGGTAGTGTCGGCAAATGAGCCGTCAGCACTCTTGTCGCGGTATTCCCTGATCTTCTGCTGTGCAATCTCATAGTCCGCTTTGGACTCTCTTGTGCGTCCCATCA
>CALEJC010000120.1 GCA_937898205.1 uncultured Bacteroidales bacterium | reverse complement strand
GTGCAGAGAAGGTCTCCAGCGCACACAGGAGGGGGTTTCTGCTGTGCGATGTGGGCAAAATGACTAGTCTCCGCACACGGGAGGCGATTTCAGGTGACTGTGGTGGAAGAATAAGAAGAAGGCCTCCCACGAGAGTGAGAGGCCTTCCGGTTTATGTATGAATGTTATTCAGCGATGAAGTTATCACGCATTGGATTGAAACAGTCAATAAGGATACCAGCCTCGAGACACACGCAACCGTGCTCGATGTTTGGCTGCTTGTAGAGGGCATCACCTGCCTCAACAATCTTTGTCACATCACCTACTGTAAATTCAAATTTACCTGATGCAACATAGGTTACCTGAGAGTGTGGATGAGAGTGCATTGCACCGACCTCACCTTTATCAAACTTAACCTTAACCATCATGATGTTATCGTTGTAGCCGAGGACCTGACGCTCAGCACCACCGCCTGCATCTGCCCAAGGAATCTCAGATGCAAAGAGGAAATTGTCGCTTTGTTTTGTCATTGTCTGTTCTGTGTTTGTGTTGTCGGTTGTGCCTTCTGCTGCGTTGTTACAGCAAGAAACAAAAAGTAATCCTGCCAAAGCAAGGATAGGGAGAAGAAATCTTTTCATATAGTGTGTATTTTCTGCTTATTGACACAAAAATAGCGATAATTTTTGTACTTTTGGTAATGTGAACAAATATCCATAAAAAATGAAGAATTCTAAGACCCTACTACTGACACTAATCCTAATTTTAACTCCATTTTACATTTCAGCAAAAGACAATAAAGTCAAGGATCAGGCATTGACCGCAATGAAAGCCGGCACTGAGTTTATGATGAATAAGGTCAGCTATAACGGCGGATTTGCATGGAACTACCTCCCTGACCTCTCCAGACAGTGGGGAGAGATGGAGTCCAAAAGAAGCATCGTCTGGACTCAGTCTCCAAGCACCCCTGCAGTAGGACAGATCCTCCTGGACGCATACCATGCAACCGGAGACGAATACTACTATGATGCTGCATGTAAAGTAGCAAGCGCTCTCATCTGGGGACAGCACGAGAGCGGCGGCTGGAACTATCTTTTTGACTTTGCAGGCGAAGAGTCTCTCAAAGAGTGGTACAGGACCATCGGCCACAGCGGATGGAGACTTGAGGAGTATCAGCATTACTATGGCAATGCTACTTATGACGACAGCTGCACCACAGACTGCGCGAAGTTCCTTCTGAGGATTTATGTGGAGAAGTATGACCCTAAGTTCCTTCCTGCGCTTGAAAAGGCCATCGACTTTGTGCTTGAGAGCCAGTACCCTGTCGGCGGATGGCCACAGAGATATCCTCTCATGAACAACCACCCTTTCCAGGGCAAGGAAGACTATTCTTCATTTATCACACTCAACGACGATGTGATCCCTCAGGCTACAGATTTCCTCCTTCAGTGCTACCAGTCCCTCGGCGTCCCAGGTCTTAAGGAGCCTATCCTCAGAGCAATGCGCCTGATCATCCTTCTCCAGCAGGGACAGCCATATCCGGGCTGGAGCGACCAGTATACAGTTGCCGACCTCAAACCCGCTCACGCCCGCTCATACGAGCCAAGAGGCATCAGTTCCTCTACCACCGTGCGCTGCATTCGCTTGCTGATGAGCTACTACCGACTCACCGGCGACACAAGATTCCTCTCAGGCATCCCGGCAGCTCTTGATTACCTTGAATCCCAGAAACTTCCTGCAGAAGAGGTAGAGAAATGGGGAAGAAAATCCTCAGACCCTGACGCATTCCTAGTGCCAAGATTTATCCAGCCAGAGACCGGCCTTCCACAGTATGTCCACCGCGAAGGAAGCAATGTTTTCAACGGAAGGTACTTCCACAATCAGGATATCAGCAACACCATCGGCCACTACGGCTCTGCCGCCTGGGTAAACACAAAAGCACTCAGAGCACAATATGAAGAGCTTTTGAAGATACCGGCAGAGGAGCTCACAAAGAACTCCCCTCTTGCAAGCAATGAGCTTGTGCCTCTTCAGGAATACTACACTGTGAGAAGAGCCATCACCGTGGATGATAAAGCCGTCAAAGACATCATCAAGGCTCAGAACAGCGAAGGTTGCTGGCTCAGCCCGATGCGCAACACATCAAACCCATATAAACCTTGTCCGGACAGCACTCCAAGCAAGTCGACAGACTATGTTTCCACCAATGTGGGAGACCAATATGACACCTCTCCATATAGGTACACCGGTGGAGACCAGATGATCATCTCCACATCAGACTACATCAACAAGATGTCTTCTCTGATCAACTATGTAATCAACAACTAGAAAGGGTAATATGAAAAAACTCATACTCGCACTCACTTTGAGTGCATTTGTCTTCGGGGCGAAGGCAGAAGAGGGATATGATACCAATAAGCCATTTGGCTGGGCCACAATGCAGACATTGCAAGGCGGCACCTACAATCTCACGGGAGGCGATTCAGCCAGAACAATAGTGCTCCAAAGCAACGGCTTCGACATGAGAGCCGACATCATCAAGTCCGTCAAAGACTATGATGTGATCGTATTTGACGGAAGCAAAGGTGACTTCATCGTGTCCAAGACCATTGAGTTCAAGGGCCTTCAGGACAAGACATTCCTAGGAGTCAACGACGCCCATATCCGCACAGAGTTTACAGTGAGTCAGGAAATCATTGACCTCCTTGAGAAAAAAGGAGTCAAGCAGATGTCCAGCCACGGTGGCGGCGGCACTCTTTCCAACGGCGCCAAGATCAAAGAAGAGAGAGAGCTCAACACCCGACAGGCCATCATCGACGCCACCGGGGATGAAAAAGAGAGCTATCGCAAATCCGGCATCTTATCTCTCTCCAACTGCAGCAACATAATCATCAGAAATATTGCATTTGACGGCCCGGGCACAATAGATGTGGGCGGAGCCGATCTTCTGACTATCTCAAATGGTTCAAAGCACATCTGGGTGGATCATTGCACATTCACCGACGGCATGGACGGCAACTTTGACATCAACAGCGCCTCTGACTTCATCACTGTCAGCTATTGCATTTTCCAGTATACAGACAAGGCCTACGACCACAAAGCCTCCAACCTCATCACCAACGGTTCTGCTCCGTCGCAGGTTGACAACTTCAACATCACATTTGCCTACTGCATCTGGGGCAGCGGTTGCGATGTGAGGATGCCGGTAGCACGCTATGGCACCATCCACCTTCTTAACAACTACTACAACTGCGCAGGCAACCGCTCTGTCGCAATCAACGCGCTCGTTGACGCCGAATTCCTCATTGAGGGCAACTACTTTGAGAAAGGCGTAAAAAACATATTCAAGGCCGACAGCAAAGCCAAAGCATGGGTATTCAAAGGCAATACATTCCGCGAGAAGTACACTCCTGAGAGCCAGGGAGAGATTGAGATCCCTTATAGCTATGAGGTCCTCCCGGCCAGGACTGTCCCTAAGAAGCTTCGCACAGAGGCAGGCAACACTCTTGACCTTCCTGTGCCGGAGAGCTCCGTGAAGTTGACCATCCACAGCATCGGCGACTCGACAATGGCCGACAAGGACATCAGCAAGGGCAATCCTGAGCGCGGCTGGGGCATGGTGCTTGAAAACTTCTTTGACGACAGCGTGAGAGTCATCAATTATGCAAAGAACGGACGCAGCACCAGAAGTTTTGTCGATCAGGGACTTTGGGATGTGGTAAAAGCCAACATGAGAGCTGGTGACTACCTCTTCATCCAGTTTGGACATAATGACCAGAAGGTCGGCAAGACCGGTACCTATGCCGAAGCGTGGACAGACTACCAGGACTATCTCAGAATGTTCATCAAGACAGCCCGCGAAATCGGCGCGACACCTGTCCTCTGCACATCTGTAGCACGCAGACACTTCAAAGACAACGTGCTGGATACAGAGACTCTAGGCGAATATCCTGAAGCCATGAAGGCAGTAGCCAAAGAAACCGGCACTGTGCTTCTTGACATGGAGAGTGCGACCATCGAGTGGCTCAGCAAGGCCGGCGACCTCGCCTCAAGACCATATTTTATGTGGGTAGAGCCTGGCACTTGCGCCGCAATGCCTGCCGGCAAAGAAGATAACACTCACTCAAATGCCCGTGGAGCACGCAGAAACTGCGACATCGCTTGTGCTATGATCAAGGACCAGATCCCTGAACTCGCAAAGCACCTCGTGAGGTATGATATAGTAGTGGACCAAGACGGAAGAGGCGACTACCTCACAGTGCAGGAGGCCATCGATGCAGTGCCTGACTACCGCAACAACACCACTACAATCCTCATCAAATCAGGCATCTACAATGAGCGCATCATCATCCCTGCAAGCAAGAGAAATCTTGTCATCAAGGGTTGCGGCGCCAACAATACCGTCCTCACATACAGCAACGCCGCACGCGACCTCTGGCCTGACATGGCAGACGAGATCGGCACTACCGGCAGCGCTTCGGTGATGGTGGACGCAAGTTATGTGACATTTGAAGACCTCTCCATCCGTAACGATGCAGGTCCGGGTCCTGTGGTCGGACAAGCAGTTGCTCTCCTCACCAACGGAGACTGCATCTACTTCCACCGCTGCCGCATCATCGCACATCAGGACACGATCTACACCTACGGACTACAACAATGAGGGAGAGACCTGCCGCAGCTTCTACTACGACTGCTATATCGAAGGCACTACCGACTTTATCTTCGGTCCCGGCACTGTGCTCTTTGAAAACTGCCTGATACATTCGCGCAGAGACAGTTACATCACGGCAGCATCCACTTCGCAAGGCGAGAAGTTTGGCTATGTCTTCAAGGACTGCAAGTTTACAGCAGAGCAAGGGATCACCAAGGTGA
This sequence comes from uncultured Bacteroidales bacterium, assembly GCA_937898205.1. Classification (GTDB taxonomy): domain Bacteria; phylum Bacteroidota; class Bacteroidia; order Bacteroidales; family UBA932; genus Cryptobacteroides. The sequence goes on along the minus strand of CALEJC010000120.1, from coordinate 1,523 downwards.
TGCTCGGCCGCCCGTGGAGAGATTACGCCAATGTGGTATATCTCCAGTGTGAGCTCGGCGATCACATCCGTCCTGAAGGCTGGCACAACTGGAACAGACCAGAGCGCGAGAAGACCGCATTCTATGCCGAATATAAAAACTTCGGCCCTGGAGCAGACATCTCAAAACGCGTCAGCTGGTCACATCAACTCACTGATGCTCAAGCAGCTGAATACACTCGCGAGAATATTCTCCGAGGCTGGAACCCGGTAAAATAAAACCACTACTATATGAAAGCGACATTGTCTTTTTTTGCAGCTGCGGCCCTTCTGCTCAGCAGCTGCGCTCCGAAGGTGATTGAGGGCGTCGAACTGTATCCTGCCCAAGGAGCAAAGAATATCAATCCCGACACTCACCTTGTACTTAGATTTGCCGAAAACCCTACTGTGGGCAATCAAGGATGGATCAAGGTCTATGACGCACGCACTGGCGAGATTGTGGACAGCCTGGATATGAGCATCCCTGCCGGACCGACCAAGTCACGCACCTACGGCCCTGATTGTGATTATGCCAAAGTGCCTTATGACTACAGCAGAGACTTCATGGCAACCAACCGCAACACCGTGCCCGGAACTCCTTCAGGCACAGCAGAGCCCACTCCTCCTGAGTACCAGCTCACCATCATTGGCGGATTTACCGATGCTTTCCACTTCCACCCTATCATCGTCCATGACAATGTGGCTACCATCTACCTGCACAATAACATGCTGGAGTATGGCAAGAAATACTATGTCACCATCGACGAAGGAGTGCTGAACATTGCAGACGGAAGCTTCAAAGGAGTGAGCAAAGAAGACAGATGGAGCTTCACAACCAAGTCGGAAGCGCCTCAGGGACAGACCCTTGTAGTGGACGCAAGTGGCGCAGGAGACTTCAACACCGTGCAGGGCGCGCTCGATCATATCCCTGATTTCTGCGAGGAATGGTATAATATTGAGGTTAAGGCCGGCGACTACGAAGAGCTTGTCTATGCGCGCAACAAGACCCACGTCAGGATCAGCGGTTCCGGATCGGATGTAACCAAAGTGCACTACCCAAACAATGAGGTATTCAACCCTCATCCGATGACCGTCAAGACCAACGAGTGGAGAGGCACATTCCCTTCTCGTAGAGCTGCGTTTATGCTTGACAACAGCCATGATATCGTGATTGAGGATATCTACATCGCAACCGACCTCCGCGGACAAGCCGAAGGTCTGCTGCTCAATGGTGAGCGCATCGCTCTTGACAACGTCTACATCAAGGGTTCAGGAGATGCTCTTCAGGCCAACGGCACCATCTATATGAATGAGTGCACTCTCGACGGCGACGGCGACACAATCCTTGGACGCGGCAGCCTCTTTGCCTACAAGAGCCGCTTCCTCTGCACCGCAGGTCCGTTCTCTTGGGTGCGCAACGGCGCTGACGATCATGGAAACGTGTTTGTCGAGTGTTCATTTGCTTCAAGCACGGGCAGACCTGTCGACTACGGTCGCACAGGCACC
>CALEJC010000119.1 GCA_937898205.1 uncultured Bacteroidales bacterium | reverse complement strand
GGGATGGAGCGCAGCGACAGGCTCCACAAGGAGAGCAGCGCAAGTCCACCTACAGATAGCTAAACCGATAAAACTACTAATTGTTAGAATCGAGTGCAGCGGCTACTGCAACAGCGACATTAATGCCATCCATGGCGCTTGAGACGATACCGCCCGCATAACCGGCACCCTCACCACAAGGATAAACACCTGGCACAGAAACATACTCATAACTCTCCGGATCGCGAGGAATGCGCACAGGCGAAGAAGTCCTTGACTCCACGCCAAGAAGAAGTGCCGCATTGGTATAATAATTACGCATCTTCACACGAGGAAAAGCCTTCTTCAAACGCTCGGCAACCATTGGCGGAAGCGCCTCATGAAGAGGGGCGGAAACCACGCCCGGATGATATGAAGTCGGTGGCATCGCCTTGGAGATCTTGCCAAGGCAGAAATCCTCCATTCGCTGAGCAGGAGCAGTCATCGGATTGGTAGCTCCATAGCTCTGGGCAAGAGTAAACATATCCCTCTCGACATCGCGCTGAAAATCCATCAGTCGCATCGGACTGTCACCAGGCACATCCTCCGGCTCAATCTGCACCACAACACCTGCGTTGGCAAACTTACCCGAACGTGCAGAATTGGACATACCGTTGAGAACCACCGTATTTGGCTCTGTCGACGAAGGCACGAGGATACCACCCGGACACATGCAGAAAGAAAAGACGCCACGACCATCCACCTGCTCCACAAACGAATACTCTGCAGCCGGCACACCAGGCTTCCACTGTCCATGGTACTGACACCAGTTGATCTTCTCCTGAGGATGCTCGACTCTCACACCGAGAGCAAAGCCCTTGGCCTCAAGCTCGCCACCCTCGGAAAGCAGATACTCATAGATATCACGTGCCGAATGTCCGGTCGCAAGGATAATGGCCGCACCACGATAGACGCTGCCATCGGCACAATGAGCCTCAAGGCTTCCATCCTCCAAACGGCTAAAAGACACCAACTTAGCAGAGAAATGATACTCTCCGCCACTCTCCACAATATAATTGCGGATGCTCTCCACAACTGCCGGAAGACGATCCGATCCGATGTGCGGATGAGCATCGGTCAGGATGTCCTTGGATGCACCAAATCTCACAAGATTGTGCAGCACCTCACGGATATCTCCACGCTTGGAAGAACGTGTATACAGCTTGCCATCTGAAAACGCACCGGCACCGCCCTCACCGTAACAATAATTGGACTCAGGATTGACCACACCCTCGCGAGAAAGCAGAGCCATATCGCGCTTGCGCTCATGCACATCCTTGCCTCTCTCCAGCACGATGGGTCTATGCCCGAGTTCAACCAGCTTGAGCGCCGCAAACATGCCGGCTGGACCTGAGCCCACGACGATCACATCGGCAGGATTATCTGCTTTGCAAGGTTCCGGCAAAGTATAAGGGACATAGTTATCTTCAGGACCATAGGCCTCATACTGATAGCGCCATACGGGTTCCTTGCGCGCATCAATCGAGCGCTTCTTCAGCACCCACTTCAGACCACACGCCTTAGCCTCGATCTCCTTCAGGCGAGGCTCTCTTGTGAGAGGACAGACTATTTCAAACGTTTTCATTGCAATCAATTAAAAATCAGCCATTCGCGACACAGGAGCGACATCCAGAGGAGTGCTCTCTCCTGCGAGGAAATGATGATAGCCGGCAATAGCGATCATCGCTGCGTTGTCGGTTGTAAACTTAAACTCCGGAAGGTATACATTCCATGCACGCTTGCGCGCCTCAAGAAGCATCCTCTCTCGGAGAGCACTGTTGGCAGAAACACCGCCACCGATGGAGATCTCCTTGATACCTGTCTGCTTGGAAGCCTTGATCAGCTTATCCATCAGGATATCAATGAGTGCAGCCTGGAAAGAAGCACAGATATCTTCCTTGTTTTTCTCCACAAAATCCGGATCCAGAGCAACCTGATCGCGCACAAAATAAAGCAAGGAAGTCTTGATGCCGCTGAAACTGTAGTTCAGTCCATCCACATGAGGCTTGGCAAACTTAAACTTCTTAGGATCGCCGTTTTTTGCAAGTCGGTCGATGATCGGACCGCCCGGATATCCGAGCCCCATCATCTTGGAGCACTTATCAAACGCTTCGCCCACAGCATCATCTATCGTCTGCCCGAGGATCTCAAACTCCAAAGGGTTTGTCACCTTGACAATCTGAGAGTTACCACCGCTCACAAGAAGACAGAGATATGGAAACTTCGGCTCTCTGACCTCCACGCCCTCCTGGCGGATAAAGCTGGCAAGAAGATGCCCCTGAAGGTGATTGACCATCACAATAGGGATATCAAGCGCAAGTCCCATCGCCTTGGCAAATGAAGTACCCACAAGAAGCGAACCCAGCAAGCCGGGACCGCGGGTAAAAGCAATTGCAGTCAGATCCTCTGGCCTGAGTTTTGCCCTTGACAGAGCTTCACTCACCACCGGGACGATATTGAGCTCATGGGCACGTGAAGCAAGCTCAGGGACCACTCCGCCGTAGGAGCGATGAACCTCTTGACTTGCAATCACATTGGAAAGTAGATAGCCATCTTTGATGACAGCTGCTGAAGTATCATCACAAGAAGACTCGATCCCTAGTATAATATTTGCCATATCCTGTTAAGCGTTTTTCAGAGGGCAAATTTAATGAAAAATATTATATTTGTAAGTTGTGCGCATTATGCGCGAGCGCGCGAGAAGAAATGTACAGAAAAAAAGCATACATAGTCGGAAGAATAGCAGGCTTCTTTGTGGTCTTGCTAATGGCTATCGTAGTTGCCATTCAGACCCCTTCTGTGCAGACAAAGATCACAAGCAAGGTCGCCCAGTCGCTGGAACAATCCTTCGGCGCCCTGATACAATATGACAAGCTGAGCATTATGCCATCCGGAGCTCTTCTCATCGAAAACGCTGTCATAATCGACCAAGACCCTTGTACCTTGGACCCTCACAACAGAGGATTTGCTCCGGTGGATACCTTATTCTGCGCCGACCGCATCACAGCGACATTTACCCTCAGCACTCTGATGGGCGAGAACGGCCTCAGGCTGGGTCGCGTCAATGTCGAAGGAGGATTCTTCCACCTCTGTATAGAAAACACTGTAGACACATTGACCAACGTCCAGAGCATCTTCCGCCTGGAAAAAAGCGACGGCATCATGCCTGAGCCAGGGCCAACCATCTTCCGCATCAACCACGTCAAGATCAAGGATTTCCGCTACAGGATGACAGACCGCACAGAAATCGCGGAAGAAGTACCTGCCGGCATCGACTACAGCGATATGGACGTGGCCATAGAAAAGCTCCGCGGTCACTCTCTCAAGTACTCAGGTTCAAGGATGTATGGATACCTTGACCAGCTCAAGCTCACAGAGAAGTCAGGCTACAAGATGGAAAACCTCAGAGCCAACTGCATTGTGGGACAAGGTAAGGCTCTGATTGAAAACATACACCTCAGAGACAGCTGGTCGGATGTCAAGATAGATTTCTTCTCGATGGGATTTAACTCGTCAAAGGACTTCAAGTACTTTGAGACCAAGATCCTGATGGAAGGTCGCATCAAAGGCGGAGACCTGGGCCTCACTACCCTGCACTATTTTGCCGGCGAGCCTTCGTTTAAAAACGATTTGACTCTCAGCCTCAAAAGCGGCCACTATCTCGGATATGTCAACGACTTCAAAGTCAGCGATCTCAGATTTACCGAGAAGAAGAGCGGCATATCAAGTCGCATCAATGCCAGCTTTGTGGGACTTCCTGACTACGAGAAGATGCTCATCAACGCCAAGGTCAGCGACACAAGATTCAGCACCAAAGGGCTTCAGATTGCACTCAACGAAATCCTGGGCAGCAAAGCCCCTGAACTCACAGGCTATGCAGATAAAGCCCGGTTTAACCTCAACCTTGAAGTCAAAGGTCCGCTCGACAGGCTCACTCTCAGCACTCAACTGGGCTCAAACATAGGAAGTCTCAATCTGACTTCAGACATCAGAAACCTCATCACCCCATCAAGGGGCAGACAGATAGGATTTGACCTGAGCACAGACAAGCTCAACATCGGCAGCATCCTAGGCATCAATGACTTAGGAGAGAGCAGCATATACACGCGAGGCGACCTCAACATTGGAAAAGGCAAGACAGCCATCACTCTTGACACGCTATCCATCGAGTCCATAGAGGCGCTCGGCAACCATTTCAAGGGGATCAGCGCCCGGGGATCTTTTACCGACGGCACGATCAAAGCAGATATCAGCAGCAGCGACAGCAAAGCCCACGGCACACTCGGCATCGAAGTCAGCCTGGGAGAAGAAGGAGACATCCGCAAACTGCTCTCTGAAGGCAGTTTCAGCAACATCGACCTGAGCGCACTCGGCATCGACAAACGCGAAGGCAGGTCCAACGCAGCCTTTGACATTGACAGCCAATTCAACATCAAAGGCACCAGAGCCCAAGGACACATCTTCCTCAACAACATCAAGCTTCAGGACAGCGAAGAAGTCAAGGACATCGGCAACCTCCACCTCACCGCATATCAGCTCGGTGAGCTGCAGTGCTTCAATCTGGAATCCTCATTCCTGGATGCATTTCTGTCAGGAAGCGGCAATCTAAGGGACTTCCTATCCGAAATCCAGGACATCACGACACGACGCGACCTTCCGGCCTTACACCCTAAGGACAATCATATCGATGACCAGATCACAAAAAAGTACATGCTGCGCGTCCTCACCGGGGATTCCCGCAAACTTCTGTCGTTTATCATGCCGGGACTGTATATTGCCGACAGCACTCGCGTGAACATCTCAACCGACACTGACGGCAGTCTCAAAGGCACTTTGAATTCGTCCCGTCTAGCCTACGGAAGCAACTACCTCAGAGATGTCAAAATCAGCTTTGACAACCTTGACAGAAGCCTCATTGCGGAGATGCAGGCACAAGAGCTGATGGCTGCCGGGATGGATCTCTCCAACCCGACCGTCACAGCTTTTGCCGACGACAATGCATTCAAGTTGGAAGCACGAGTCGCAAGCAACACCGATGCACATAAAAAGGCTGTACTGGATATTGACGGCAAGATCTATCGTGACTCTCTTGACAGGCTGAACATTACGGCATCGCCAAGCAGGACCTACCTTGCCACCAGCTTAGGCAAGTGGCAGTTCAACGACAAGTCCGTCCATCTGCGCGACGGAAAAATCCATATCGACTCCATCAGCGTCAACAACGGAGCCCAGAGCATACTCCTCAACGGAGCATTGAGCGCAGATAGCAAAGACACGCTGTCTGTGAGATTTAATGATATGGATCTCGCGATAATTGACCAGTTTACAGCCAATCCTTTCTACATCTCAGGTCTCACCAATGGCAACATAGAGATCATCTCCGAAGCCAAGCAGACACAGGCTATGCTCGCCGACCTCAATATCAGCAAGCTCAAGATAGGTGACACAGACGGAGGCACTCTGAGGATTGCAAGCATCATGAAGGAAGACAGCGAGGACATTTCCATCTATGTCAGAAACAAGATAGGAGACCGCAACGCCTTGAGCATCAATGGTTCATTCTTCACCAACGATGGGCATCTCGACATCTATGCTTCACTTGACAAGCTTCCGCTGGCATTTGCCAAGCCATTTACTTCCAACCTCTTCACAGACTTGGGAGGTGGCATCAGCGGCAATCTCTACATCTCAGGAGAGCACGACGACCTCAGCATCTCCAGCCAGTCTCTGATGCTCGATGACGCTCAGATGACTCTTGCATTTACATCTGTTCCATATACCATTTCCGGACCTCTTACACTTGAGCATAACACCATCAGGTTTGACTCTATCGCCATCAATGACAACGATGGAGGCACAGGAAGCATCCTTGGATCTCTCCATCTTGGCAACCTCAGAAACCTCTCATTGGACACTCAGATTTCGATAAACAATCTCAAGCTCCTGGACAAAGCTCAAAACGGAGGAGATCTCTACGGAATGGTAAGAGCAAGAGGTCAGGCACATGTCTCCGGACCGCTTAACGAGCTGAATGTCAACGCCAACATCGAAACCAGCTCAAGCGGCAACCTTCATGTGGTCGCAAGTCAGTATGCAACCGGCACAACCAGCGACATCCTCACATTTACTGCTGTCGAGAAGCCGGAAGATCCATATGAAGAGATGCTTGGATTGATGAAGGCCAAGGAAAAGGCAAAGAACGATCTGAGTGTGAGAGCGTCAGTCACACTGCATCCTACTCTGATGACCTATATCGAGATTGACAAAGAAGCCGGCAATGTGGTGTCATTTAATGGTGAAGGCACAGCCTCCGTATTTATCCGCCCATCCAAGGACATATTTGAAATCAACGGCGACTACCGCATCAGCGAAGGTAACTACAACTTCATCATACCTGGCATCCTCTCCAGAGGCTTTGAGATTCAGGACGGCAGCACCATCAGATTTGGAGGAAAAATCCCGGATACCCAGCTGGACATCAATGCATTGTATAAAGTGCGAGCATCCCTGTCCAACCTTGTGGTGAGCGCTACGGATGTAGACACATGGCGCATGGTAGAGTGTGGTATCAACATCACTGACCGTTTGAGCAACCCTAGGCTCGACTTCAGCATCGATGTACCGGACCTTGACCCTACAACAAAGTCTCAGATAGAAACAGCCCTGGCCACAGAAGACAAGATTCAGAAACAGTTCCTGTCTCTGCTTCTCCTCGGAAGCTTCCTTCCTGACGAGACATCGGGAGTCGTCAACGGGTCAAATATCCTGCTCTCCAACATGACGGAATTGATGTCGTCACAACTCAATAATATCCTTTCCAAGCTTGATATTCCTCTGGATGTGGGATTTGACTACCAAAATGCCACTTCCGGCAATGATATGTTTGATATGGCCATCTCGACCCAGCTCTTCAACAACCGAGTCATCGTGGGTGGCAGTGTGGGCAACAGAAACTACTCTACATCAACCAATCCTCGTGGCGATGTGGTGGGAGATCTTGATGTCCAGATCAAACTTGACCCAGAAGGCAAATATCGCCTCAACCTCTTCTCTCACTCTGCCGACGAGTATTCAAGCTTCCTTGACTTCTCACAAAGAAATGGCGTGGGTGTCAGCTTCCAGAAAGAATACCACACATTTGGTGAGCTGATCGGCAGCATCTTCAAAAAAGGCAACAAAGCAGACCGGGAGGAAGAGGTGAGTTCTTCAGACAAAGAACAGGTAATAATCAAAATCCAAAATGAACAAAGGCAAGCTATACCTGATACCCTCTCCGTTAGGCGATAACGCGATAGGAGAAGTCCTTCCTCAAAGAGTGCTCGACATCGCGTGCTCTCTCACCTGTTTTGTGGTGGAAGAAGTGCGCACCGCACGTCGGTTCCTCTCAAAATATGGACTCAAAGGAAAGATTGAAACCCTTGATTTCCACGAGCTCAACGAGCACACTAAACCAGAGGATGTCAAAGCACTATTAAAACTCTTTGACGGGCAGGATGTAGGCCTGGTTTCCGAAGCCGGACTGCCGGCAGTTGCCGATCCGGGAGCTATACTGGTAGACCTCTGCCACCGCGAAGGGATCGAGGTCGTGCCTCTGGTCGGCCCGTCATCGCTGATGATGGCACTGATGGCCTCAGGACTCAACGGACAATGCTTTGCATTCTGCGGATACATCCCTGCCAAGACTGATGCCCGTCGCAGCTCTCTCCGCTCCCTCGAGAAGAGATCAAAAGCAGGTAACGAGAGCCTTATCATCATCGAGACTCCATATCGTAACGATCAGTTATTCAGCGACATGCTCAGCACGCTCGCTCCCAGCACACGCATCTGTGTCGCCGCCGACATCACCCTTGAAACGCAGATGATCCGCACCCGCACGGTGGCGCAATGGCGCAAGGAAAG
>CALEJC010000118.1 GCA_937898205.1 uncultured Bacteroidales bacterium | reverse complement strand
GCTCAACCTTCACCACATCATTATCCTTATTCTGCACGCCGTCAAAGTACCAGATGGCGTTGCCGGCGGGGATATAGCCCTGGAATGTTGAATAAGAATCACCAAGCACAGCAAAAGTCTTGGTCTGAGCGCTAAGAGAGAGCGCGGCAACGCTCATAAGGACAATCAATGCAAAACGTTTCATATCAAGTAGTTATTAGATTTCTCCTTCATCCAGCAGTCTTCTGTAGACTGCCACACTGTCTTTTGGAAGATCGGAAGACGGATCTCTCATCGCCTCAACCAGATCCTCAAACGACGCCTCTTTATGTGCAGAAAGCCAGCTGCGCAGTTTCTGCTCAGAAGAGCGGGCCGACCTGCAAATATCGCAATTTTTGCAATCATTGCTCTTTTCCTGACCGAAGTATTTGAGCAGAAAACTCTGGCGGCAGCATTCCGACTGTTGCACATACTCACACATCGCATCCACTCTCTCCCTCGCACAAGACTCCAGCCGGCGGTAGCGCGCCACCTGAAGGTCAAGATTGCCCGGCATCCAGCGCGAATGTCTCAGGAAGATCACACTGCTCACATCGGTAGGCACATATTTGATCACATGCTCCAGACTCATCCGGTAGAAAAGCTGTCTGAGCGAAGCCACGCTGATCTCCAGAGAGGCAGCAAGATAGTCCTCCTCCACCGGCACAGCATAGGAGAAGATGCCCGTGTAGCGGCGCATCAGCAAGTCCAACAGCTGCACCATCTGTCTCTCAGGAAGCTCGACATCATAAAGGTTCTGCCTGTCTACAAGTATCTTGATGCGGGTCGGAATCTCCACATCCTCGGCAAGCTGCACATGTTCAGAGCTCTGAAGATAATGCAGGGCATAGTGAGCCTCTGCCTTCTGGAGCTTGAAATGTCGCGCAAAGTCGTCAAAATCAAACTTCAGCTGCAGGCCCTCGCCAGTGTGATATGGGATCTGCTTGTAGATATGCAGTTTCTGATAAATGTCTTCAATATATTCAAGGGAAGGAAAAGAGACGGAGAGTATCTGCTTGAGGCGGGTAATATCCTTCCTGTTCCAGACCAGGAGGGCATAGGACTTCTGCCCGTCACGACCGGCACGTCCTGCTTCCTGGAAATATGCTTCAGGACTGTCGGGCAGCCCCAGATGCACCACAAAGCGCACATCCGGCTTGTCGATACCCATACCAAAAGCATTGGTACACACCATGATACGCAGCTCTCCCTTCTTCCATTGGTCTTGCCTGCGCATCCTCTCGGAGCTGCTAAGTCCTGCATGGTAATAGGAAGCGCTCTCCCCTTCCGCCTTCAGCACGGAAGCGATCTCTTCACATTTTGCACGGCTGCGCATATACACGATGCCGGAGCCTGCCACACTCCTGCAGATGCCCAGGAGCTGCCCCATCTTATCTTCGCTCTCGCGGACCACATAGGCAAGGTTCTCTCGCTCAAAACCGCTCTTGAGCTGCGCAAATTCCCGCCCGGGTGCCTGCAGGCGCGCAACAATATCCTCGCACACCCGCGGTGTTGCGGTCGCAGTGACAGGAGCATCAACCAGCTCCCGCAATGCCCCGATCTCCAGATATTCCGGACGGAAGTCGTAGCCCCACTGAGAGATGCAGTGAGCCTCATCCACAACTATGTAGTTGATATTCAGAACTTCCAGATAGGATTTAAAAAGCTGGGTAGTGAGACGCTCCGGGGAGACATAGAGAAACTTGTAGTCGCCGTAGGCGGCATTGTTGAGCGCCACATCCACCTCACGACGATTCATGCCGGCATGGATAGAGAGGGCTCTGATGCCCTTGTCCTGAAGATTCTGGACCTGATCCTTCATCAAAGCCACCAGAGGGGTCACGACCAAAGCGATGCCGGGACGCATCAAAGCCGGCACCTGAAAGCACACGGACTTACCGCCACCTGTAGGTAAAACAGCAAGTATATCCCTGCCTTCAAGAGCTTTTGAGATAATCTCCTCCTGCATCGGGCGGAAAGAGTCATATCCCCAGTATTTATGAAGAACATCCCTCGGAGTCATATTGCAAAAGTACTCATTAAATAGTAAATTTACACGATTTAATAGTACCCATTATGATACACTATTCACAAAAAGTTCTTATTACACTTCTGACAGCCGCAGCACTGCTCACTTCGTGCAAAGAAGAGGAAAGCAGAGTAATGAATTACTATCCTGAAGGCAGAGACATCGTCTGCCTCAACGGAGAAGGTCGTTACACTCGTGCACTATATGGCACCAATACCGCTTTCCGCCTGGAGACCAGTGACCGTCCTGTGTTTGCAACATTCAACAGGAAAGATAACTACAACATCCGTTTCTTCCTCACAGTCGGCGACAAGACCATCGAGCTTGACGAGACATCATGGTGCAAGGCAGCATATCAGGGCGGACGCAGAGTCTATACAGTCCGCGATGACAGCTGGGGCGCAGGAGAGCTGGAAGTATATGCTTTGGCCTCATATTTCAACGACGGCGCAATCTGGAGATTTACCGCCAAGGACTTCAAAGAGCCTGTCAGCATGAGCGTCAGGATGTGCCGCATCGCAGCGACCAAATTCAACCGCAACGGCGATCTGGGCGTGGACCCAAGAGAAGGTTTTGAGCCATCGGAAGGCGAGCAGGACCTTCAGGTGCTTGAGTGGGCTGCCGACGGCACAAGCTACTGCCTCCTCCAGGACAGCAACAAGCTCAGCACCCTCACGGCAGAGCAGGGAGCGCCGATCTTTGAAAAGGAAGAAGCAGCTCGCGTGGCACTTGTCTCTCAGATGGAGATCAACACCCCTGATCCGTTTTTCAACACATTGGGCGCCAGCCTCATGCACGCAGCAGACGGCATCTTTGAGGGCACATTCCTCCACGGAGCCATCGGCTGGAGGACCCAGCTTGCCGGTTGGAGAGGTGCTTATGCAGGAGACGTAGTGGGCTGGGACGAGAGAGCCAAGAACCACTTCATCGCATATTCAAAGAGCATGGTTACGGATGTACCGCCGGTACTCCCTCAGCCGCAGCAGGACACCCTCAACAGGATGGCTGCATCGGTAAAGAAATGGGGCGCACCGATGTACTCCAACGGCTACATCTGCCGTCTTCCGGGACGCACAGACCAGATGAGCCACTACGATATGAACCTCAACTACTTCGACGAGCTGCTCAGACACTTCAGCTACAACGCTGACGAGGAGCTGATGAGGTATATGTGGCCTTATATCCAGCTTCACCACGAGTGGGAGAAGCGCAATTTCGACGCTGACGGAGATCACCTCTACGACGCATACTGCTGCATCTGGGCCAGCGACGCTCTCTACTACAACGGAGGCGCGGTCACTCACTCATCGGCCTACAACTACATGTCCAACCTCATGACCGCACGCATCGCCGAAATCATCGGAGAAGACCCTGCTCCATATAGACAGGAAGCAGAAGCC
>CALEJC010000117.1 GCA_937898205.1 uncultured Bacteroidales bacterium | reverse complement strand
CCGTAACCATTAAAGATGGTGAGAGAGTAGAGCGTCCAAATCCTGATGTATATATCTATGACACGTCTGGTCCCTATGGAAACGACAATATCGCAATCGATCTTAACGACGGTCTGCCACATCTGCGCGAGGCGTGGATAAAGGCCAGAGCTGAAAAAGATGCGGAGAATGTCAGTCAGATGTATTATGCAAAAAGAGGCATAATCACGCCTGAGATGGAGTATGTGGCGATACGTGAGAACATGAACTGTCGTGAACTCGGCATCGAGACTCACATCACGCCGCAGTTTGTGTGCAAGGAAGTGGCTGAGGGACGCGCAGTTATCCCTGCCAATGTCAATCATCCTGAGGCAGAGCCGATGATCATCGGCAGGAACTTCCTGACCAAGATCAATGCAAATATCGGCAACTCGGCGACCACATCCAGCATCGAAGAAGAAGTTGAGAAGGCGATATGGAGCTGCAAATGGGGCGCTGACACTATCATGGACCTCTCGACCGGTCCGAGCATCCATGAGACCAGAGAGTGGATACTCCGCAACAGCCCGGTACCAATCGGCACCGTGCCGATCTACCAGGCGATGGAACGCGTAGATGGCAAAGCCGAGGAACTCACTTGGGAGATATACCGTGATGTGCTGATCGAGCAGTGCGAGCAGGGAGTGGACTACTTCACCATCCATTGCGGTATCCGTCTTAAAAACGTCATGCTTGCAGCGGACCGTCTGACAGGCATCGTCAGCCGAGGCGGAAGCATCATCTCAAAGTGGTGTCAGACTCGTCAGAAGGAGAGTTTCCTCTATGAACATTTTGATGATATCTGCGATATCGCAGCACGCTATGATGTCGCTTTGTCTCTCGGCGACGGCTTGAGGCCGGGCAGCATCTATGATGCCAATGACCTGGCGCAGTTTGCCGAGCTTGACACGATGGGCGAACTTGTGGAAAGAGCGTGGGCAAAAAATGTCCAGGTCTTTATCGAAGGCCCGGGCCATGTGCCAATGCACAAGATCAAAGAAAACATGGAACGCCAGATCGAGAAGTGTCACAATGCTCCGTTCTACACTCTTGGGCCGCTTGTCACCGACATCGCACCGGGATATGACCATATCACTTCTGCAATCGGCGCAGCACAGATCGGATGGTATGGCACGGCTATGCTATGTTATGTCACCCCTAAGGAGCACCTCGCCTTGCCAAACAAAGAAGATGTGCGTGAGGGAGTTGTGGCCTTTAAGCTGGCGGCACACGCAGCTGATATCGCAAAACAGCATCCGGGCGCTATGGTGCGTGACAACGCATTGAGCAAGGCGCGTTATGAGTTTAGATGGAAAGACCAGTTTAATCTCAGCCTTGACCCTGAAAAGGCTTTGGAATATTACAAAACTTCTAATAATGTGGGAGGCAGGTACTGCACGATGTGCGGCCCTAATTTCTGCGCGATGAAGATCAGTCACACGCTTTGTGATGAATAAAGATAAACTTTGGTTATTATGATTGAAAAAAATGTCTCGAGAGGTATTATCAGTACCTATTTCAACAAATTGGAAAGAAATCTCGATCTTGATGTGGCCATCGTCGGTGGTGGCCCGTCGGGTATCGTCGCTGCCTACTATCTTGCCAAGGCAGGCTTGAAAGTGGCTCAGTTTGACAGAAAGCTCTCGCCGGGTGGCGGCATGTGGGGCGGTGCGATGATGTTTAACCAGATTGTCGTTCAGGAAGAGGCCCTTCACATCATCAAGGAGTTTGACATCAACTATGAGAAGTATGACGACAATCTCTATGTGATGGATTCTGTCGAGAGTACATCGGCGCTTCTGTATAAGGCGGTTCACGCCGGCGCTACAATCTTCAACTGCTATTCTGTGGAAGACGTGATCTTCAAGAACGATGTGGTCAGCGGCGTTGTCGTCAACTGGACGCCTGTGCTGCGCGAAGGTATGCACGTGGATCCGCTCAACATAATGGCAAAATGCGTTATCGACGGCACAGGTCACGATAGCGAAATGTGCACGACCGTTGCACGCAAAAACGGCATCAGTCTGGCTACAGACACGGGCGCAGTGATCGGCGAACGATCGCTTGATGTGGTTTCCGGCGAAGCGGAGGTGGTCAACGGCACCAAGGAGATTTATCCGGGACTGTATGTCTGCGGCATGGCGGCATCTGCTGTCAGCGGCACTCCTCGCATGGGGCCTATCTTCGGCGGTATGCTCATGTCCGGCAAGAAGGTGGCAGACCTGATAATCGAGAAACTTAAATAATGAAGATCATAGCGATCACGACTCCGAAGGTGGATGATGAAGATCTTGGGCTGATCAGGGGATTGCTCCGAAGAGGCATAGACATCATCCACCTTAGAAAACCAGACTCCGATATTGGACAATGTCGGAGTCTTTTGATGCAACTATCTGATGCTGAGAGGTCCAGGATTGTGGTCCACGACTATCCCGAGCTATATGAGGAGTTCTCGCTGAAGGGGATACATATCAACAGAAATGTGACATGTCTGCCTGAGGCTTATACCGGTTTTAGGACCAGATCCTGCCACTCCTTTGAAGAAGTCGTCAGGTATAAGGAAGACTATGATTATGTCTTCCTTAGCCCGATCTTTGACAGCATCTCCAAATCAGGTTACAGGTCAGGATTTAGCAGGGAAGAACTGCTGCAGGCGTCTTCCGAAGGGATAATCGATGAGAAGGTTGTGGCGCTTGGAGGAGTCACCTTTGATAGGCTCCCATATTTGAAACAGCTCAATTTTGGCGGAGCTGCCATGATTGGTGCTATATACAACCCCAAAGCCCTGCAGACACTTCCATCTGACTATATCGGCACTCAATATTGATGCAAGTATTGTTTTAGCTTTATAGTAACTTACTATGATTTAAGCTGTCTGATGATTCTGCTTTGCCGCCATCGCTATTCCGGAAAAATGAGTATATTAGTCCCATGGAATACCTGTCAAAACAACGATATGACGAGCTTGTGGCTGAGTTGAAGCACCTTATCAACGTAGTCTACCCCGAGGTCAGGGATAACCTCGCAGAAACCAGCGCACAAGGAGACCGAAGCGAAAACGCCGGCTACCGCGAAGCAAGACGTAACCAGGCAAAGACCATCAGCCGCATCCGTTTCCTGCAGAAGGTACTGGAGCACTCTCGCGTGATAGATCCAAACACTCTCCCCAAGGACAGAGTTTGCCTGCTGAGTGTAGTCGAATTTACCAATCTCAAGACAAACGTCCGGAAGAAATTTGAGATAGTCAGTCCACACGAGATGGATCTCGAGGCCGGCAAGATCTCGCTGAAATCCCCGATCGGCGCAGCCTTGATGGGCCGGAAGGTCGGTGAAACAGTGGAGGCCAAAGTCCCTTCCGGGACACTTCTTCTCAGAATAGAAAGCATCACCTTTGACTAAGGTGATGCTCTTTTATGATACTATATCTCAGTGCTCACTTCCTGGCGGATGTCGGCAGATGATGATCCGATGAAGATCTCCACAGGACCTGCCTCAATCGTCCAATCTTCTGCCTCAATGTCCCAGTGTCTAAGCTCTTTGATCGGAATCTCGATGCTGACCTGCTTCTTTTCACCTGCGCCAAGGCTCACTCTCTCAAATGCCTTGAGCTCCTTGAATGGACGCTCAATCGAGCTCTCAGGTCTTCTGACATAGACCTGAACGACCTCGTCAGCAGCCATGTCGCCGAGATTCTCGATTTCCAGGCTTAGTTTGATGCTCTTTCTGCTTGTCTTGCAGCTCACAGGCCCGTAGGCGAAGTCTACATAAGAAAGGCCGTGTCCAAACGGATACATCACAGGTATCTGCTTTGACTCAAACCATCTGTAACCCACGAAGATACCTTCGCTGTAGGCTGAGTCGTCCGCAGTGAGTTCTCTCTCCTCCTGCTCCACATCTTTGCGGTAGCGCATAGTAAAGAGGTCCGCGCCTGCCTGCCCGTTAGGGAAGTTGCCGAGAGCAAATGCAGGTGAATCCTCAAGCTTGAGAGGGAATGTAAACGGAAGCTTGCCTGATGGAGCGATGTCGCCGAAGAGTACCTGCGCAAGTGCTGTGCCGCCTTCAAGGCCGTTCCACCAGCCCTGCACGATCGCAGGGGAGTACTGCTCCAGCGAGCGGAGGTCGCAAGGACCGCCTGAGATGAGCACTGTGACGAGGTTGGCATTTGCCTCATAGAGCGCTGCTGCCAGCTCGTCCTGTCCTGCCGGAAGCATGATGTCGCGCCTGTCGCTGCCTTCTGTCTCTATCTGCTTGTTAGTGCCTGCGAAGAAGAGTACGACGTCTGCCTCGGCAGCAAGGGCGACGGCCTCTGCC
>CALEJC010000116.1 GCA_937898205.1 uncultured Bacteroidales bacterium | reverse complement strand
CGGAAGGGGCCCGGCCGTCAGGCTGGGAAGGATAGGCCGAAGGCCGTACCCGGTCTGAGTCAGTTGCCTTCCGACTTATATCCCCTGTTTATCAAGAAGTCGGAACGATGCTGCCTCTATGATGTGCTCTGGCAGGATATCCGGGAGGGCGGCAAGGTCCGCGATCGTGCGGGCGGTTTTGATGATGCGGTAGTAGGCTCGCATAGAGAGTTGCTCTCGCGACATGATCCGTTCAAGAGCTTGCTGACTCGCATAACCCAACGGAGCATATTGCTTGATCTGCCTGCCATTCATCTCTGCATTTGTGCTGATCTTCTCATCCTTAAAGCGCTTTGCCTGGATCTCTCTGGCAGTGGCAACACGCTGCGCAATCACCTCGCTGCTCTCTCCTTTGCGTGCGCCAATTATCTGATCTGAAGGCACTTGGTGCATCCAGACCTGCAGGTCGATGCGGTCCATGATTGGCCCCGAGAGCTTACCAAGATAGTTTAGGCGCTGCGAAGGAGTGCAGGTGCATCTGTCGCCTTCGCCATAATAGCCGCAGGGGCAGGGGTTGGAAGCCGCAACCAGCATAAAGGAAGCTGGAAACTCAACCTTGCTTTTCAAGCGCGAAATCGTTACCTTCCTGTCCTCGATCGGGCAGCGCAGCGCTTCGATCACCGAACGCGGCATCTGTGCAAATTCATCCATAAACAGCACGCCTCCGTCAGCAAGCGACACTTCCCCCGGAAGGATATTGTCCCCATTACCTCCGCCAATTATCGCAGCGAGGGACGCGCTATAGTGGGGCGCTCTGAACGGGCGTCTGCGGATGAGACCGGCCCGGTGCGAGCCTTTTCCGGCTACAGAATAAATCTTGCTCGTGGTCATCGACTCCTTCAAGCTCATCGGAGGGAGGATGCCTGCAAGAGCCTTGGCAATGCTGGTCTTTCCTGAGCCGGGAGCTCCGATCATAGCGATGTTGTGTCCGCCACCCGCAGCAATCTCCATCCCTCGCTTGGCACACTCTTGTCCGATGATATCTGCAAAATCCACAAACTCATCTTCGTCGTCTTTGCTCCTGTCTTCCAAGTCGCTGTGCACCAGCAGATGAGAGCAATCGTGCTCTTGCTTGAGCACTTCGATCACTTCGGGCAGGCTGCTCACGCCATAGACGCCTATCTGGGTAAATTCGGCTGCCTCGCCGGCAGAAACGGCAGGAAGAATCACTCCCGTGAGACCTTTTTTCTGTGCCAGCTCTGCGATAGGAAGCGCTCCATTGACCGCCCTTACACTGCCGTCCAGCCCCAGCTCTCCCATTATGATGAATTCGCCAAGGGCGGGGAGGCTCTCTTGCCCGGATGCGGTAATGATGCCGATGGCGATAGGGAGATCGTAGCCGCTGCCGTTTTTGCGAAGGTCTGCCGGTGCCAGATTGATGACTATCTTCTTGCCGGGGATCCTGTATCCCACGCTTTCCAACGCTGTGATAGTGCGAAGCAGGCTCTCCTTGACTGCAATATCGGCGAGGCCGACAAGGTGGATTCCTATGCCCTTGTCAATATCTACCTCGACAGTAACATCTACGGCATCGATTCCGATGCACTTTGCTCCATGGATGTGAGTAAGCATAATAAATTATTTTTAACTTTGCGGCTGCAATGCAGCACGAGATTATCATAAAAAGTCTGGCCGATCTGCGCCCGGCCGCAGCGGAGTTCCTTTCTGCAATAGAAGGGCACAACTTGATCGCGTTTTATGCCCCTATGGGTGCCGGTAAAACCACTTTTACCAAAGCCATCTGTCAGGAGTTGGGTGTTGAGTCTGAAGACATCAGCTCTCCAACCTTTGCGATTGTCAACGAATACTTGACGGCTTCTGACGATACTATCTATCATTTTGATTTCTACAGGATTACCAAAAATGAAGAGGCTCTGGATATTGGACTTTACGACTACCTTGACAGCGGTTGCATGTGTCTGATGGAGTGGCCTGAAAACATCGAGGACCTGCTCCCGGAAGAGACACTCAAGGTGCATATCCGTATCCTTGACGACGGTAGTAGAGTGCTTAGTTGGTGAGTCTTACCTCCACGTCCACGGCGCTGATATACCCGTGGATGGGGACTTCTTTTGTCAGCCCATCGTGATATATAAACGGCGGCCCCTGGCTCTTTTTCCTGCTTATGCCTAGGATCATGCTGTTGTCAAAAAAGCTGGCACAATCTTCACTCGAGAAGTAGCTGTCTTCAAAGGAGAGGAGAGGTCCGTTGCTGTCATTGACCATCACAGAGCCTCCGGAGTCTTGATTGATCGCAAAACTCTTATCATTGAAACAGTAGAGATGAGACTCTTCATAACTCAGGCGCACCGGTCGTCCTGTGCCCGAGGTCGGACAAACTCCATAGAAATCTTCTTTATCAGAGGAGAAACGACCACTTACAGGTGTAGATCTGACGCCAGGCCATATCCGCGAGTCCTTGATCGAGTAACCTGCCTGATTCTGCGGGCTATAGTAGACTGTGCCTTTATGAATCTTTATGTCATCTATATCCCTGCTTTCTTCACGAAGCTGCTCTTCAGTCGCGTCATAGACTGCAAAGTATCGGCTGCCAGTGCCTGATCCTGTTTTGTAGCAGAATGTAACTCTTCCAAGGTCCAGATACAGGGCGCCGGACGGACCATAGGAGCTATCTTCAAAACTTCCAAAGACCTTTCCGATATCCCGACGGAAGATGAGCTCTCCGTCTTTCCTTAGAGACAGGCCTTCCGCATCTCTGTCACATGTGAGGGTATAGATGCTTCCATCTCTTGTGGATACGAGACCTTTGAGATATTCTCTTCCCTCAAACTCAAGGATGGTTTGCCCGTTTTTTCCTATGTAGGTTTTGTCATTGTCGGAAGCTTCTGTATACAAGTCTCCAAGGATGATGTGATGAGTGTCTGCATCCTGGCTGATGCAGTTGCTCTCCTTTGAATGGAGACTGAATAGTTTCAGATGATTCTGATAATAAGAAACAGTGAAGGATTCAGCTAGATATGAGCTGTCCTGGTCCCAATTATAAGAGCTGTCAAACTCTACAACACTATAAAAGAGCAGAGTGTCGATCGTGGGTGTCCCGATAGTGTCTTGAGGGACCTCATCTTTGTTACCATCTTCTATTTTATCTCTATTGTGTGTATCTCTTCTGGGCGGTCCGGACAGAAGCCCATCGTCAAGAAAACTGCAGCTGGCACAACAGACCAGAGCCAGGAGTAAGCTAAGCGGAAGTTTCATAGTGATAAGTTTTTCCGGCAAAGTAAAAGAAATAAAAAAATCTCAGCAAGTGATGTCGTCACAAATTGCTGAGATTTACTTAAAAATTATATCTTCTATGGAAATTACGCTGATTTACAGCGTGTTGCAAAAGCTTTCAGTTAAAAATTAAATCTTAAACCGATGTCAAAATTTACCATCAAAGGTTTATCTGTCCTCACACTCTTAGGCTGGTGATTGTAGAAATAGTACCTGATACCCGGATCAAGATAAAGGCCTAGATGGTCTGTGAGGCCAAACTCAACACCAAGACCGGCGCCCACTGAATACTGTAGGTTCTTTACAGGTTCAGTGTGCACGATCTTAGGGCTTGAATATAGCGTGTATTTATTAGATACGCACAACTCTGCTTCTGCGCCGGCATGGACGTAGAACTTTATTTTTTCAGAGTTGATGATATCGTAATAAAGATCGATAGGAATACCAATATACTGAAGCGAATGGGTGACATTGCCCGCTTCGCTCACTTCTATTGCTCCTGTCGAAGAAAGTTTAATGTATTTTCCTGTGAATGTGCGAGTCAGGATAGAATAGTCCAGACCTGTGCCGATGGAAAGCCTTGGTGCAACATAGAAGCGCACGCCTAAACCGAATGTTACCGGCACACCGTAGACAGAAGCGCTCTGCTCTGTGATGCCGCTGCTCTCGACTCCTGGCGCCATGGTCGGAACTCTGTTGTAGTTGAGGATATCCGAATCGTTGCCGTTGATAGCTCCCTTGGCATAGAGGGATGGCCTGCTCAACTTG
>CALEJC010000115.1 GCA_937898205.1 uncultured Bacteroidales bacterium | reverse complement strand
CTTCTTGATCTTGAGCTCTGCGACATTGAAGTTCTTTGAGGCGTCCTTCCACATCTTTGAGCGGATAGGGAGGCGGTTGCCGTAGTCGTTGTCCACAGGTCCTCTCCAGAAGTTAGGCTGGAAGCCAAATCCTTCGTTGATATATTCAACTCCACCCACCTTATAAGAATCCACAACGCCGGAAGCCTTGTTGAAACTCCACTCTACGATGCCGTCCACTGCCACAACCACAGCGTCAGCAGTTTCTGAGACGCTAAACTTGGCCTTGCCGTGGTCAGCTGCCGGAGCCTTAGGACCTGCTGCAGGGAGAGCAAACTGCTCTGTGCCCACCACATGGCCTGCAGGCAGACCAAGCTTGGCTTCGCGGACCTTAGCATAGACATTGAGGTGATACTCCACACCTGCCTTAAATCCGTCGTAATCCACAGGCACAATCACCTCGCCGCTCATTTCCGGAGCGATGTCAGGAGATGCGATCTCGCCGCTGGAGACAACCACACCGTCTGCAAGGATCTCGTAGCTGTAGTCATAGGCTGAGAGGTTGGTGAAGAAGTGTCTGTTGGTCACTTTGAGCTTGTACTCAGCTGCGTCAACCATCTCAAAGAGGAAGTTCTGGTATACTTTCTTTACCTCTACAAGTGCAGGATGCGGAGTGCGGTCAGGGCTCACAAGTCCGTTGCAGCAGAAGTTGCCGTCTGAAGGAGTCTGGTAGCCGAAGTCGCCGCCGTAGGCCCAGAAATCACCTTTCTCTTCATTCTTGGTCCACACACCCTGGTCTACCCAGTCCCAGACATAAGCGCCCTGCATGCGTCTAGAGTTGTAGATCACATTCCAGAGGTCGATGAGGTTACCGTTGCTGTTACCCATCGCGTGAGTATACTCACAAGCTACATAAGGCTTGTTGATAGGTGCAGCATCTGTCCTGAGAAGTCCGCTCTCGGTAGGGTACATCGGCCACTGGATGTCAGTGTCCCAATCCACTCCTGCACCGCCATAGACGATAGGGCGCATCTTCTCTCTTGACCTCATCCAGTTATATGACTCATAGAAGTTGCTTCCGTGGCTGCACTCGTTGCCCATAGAGAAGACCACCACGCAGGCAAAGTTCTTGGTGCGCTCATACATATTTTTCTGTCTCTCCATGTGCAGAGGCAGGCAGCTAGGGTCGTTGGCAAATCCTCTCCAGCCGTGGCTCTCCACATTGGCCTCACTGCAGACATAGAAACCATACTCGTCGCAGAGCTCATAGAAACGGCGCTGCTGAGGGTAGTGTGAGGTGCGGATTGCGTTGATGTTGTGCTTCTTCATCAGCTCAAAGTCCTTGATCATAGTCTCCTCGTCAAGCACATGAGCGTTGTATGGATGATGCTCGTGGATGTTTACACCCTTGATCATCACTCTCTTGCCGTTGATATACCAGTTGGTGCCCACGATAAACGAGCTGCGGAAGCCCACTCGTGAAGATGTATACTCTACGATGCCGTCTGGGTTGGTGATAGCGAGTACTGCGGTATAGAGCTTAGGATCTTCTGCGCTCCAAGGCTGCACGCCCATCACCGTGTGCTCAAAATGCACATATTCGCCTGCTTCAAGTCCGCCTTCTGTCGGCTTGATGACAGCCTCCTTGCTCTCGTTCCAGATGCTCTTGCCCTGAGGGTCGAGAAGGCTGAGTGAGAGACCCACTTTGCCCGGCTCTGTGCCGAGGTTGGCGAGTTTTACCTTATAGTCAAGCACACCGTTTTTAAATGTCGCGTCGAGCGGCGAGTCAATCGCGATGTCGCGGATCAGCACCTCAGGACGTGAAGTGAGGTAGACGTCTCTCTCGATGCCGCTGATGCGCCACATGTCCTGACACTCATAGTAACTACCTGTAGACCATCGGTGTACCTTGAGCACAAGAAGGTTGTCGCCTTCCTTGAGATATGGAGTAATGTTAAACTCTGCAGGGTCTTTGGAGTCTTCTGTATAGCCCACTTTCTGCTCGTTGACATATACCCAGCATGCTGATTTTACGCCGCCAAGCTGAAGGAAGATCTGACGACCGTCCCAGTCCTGAGGCACGGTGAAGTTGAGCCTGTAGACGCCTCCAGGGATCTTCTCAGGGAACTCAGGTGCTTTCTTGGCGCCTGTGTTAGGGTCCATCTCAAAAGGAGAGTTGACATAGATAGGAGTGCCGTAGCCCTGGAACTCCCAGTTTGAAGGCACTTTGATGCGGTCCCATGACGAGTCGTCAAGGTCTGCTGCATAGAAGTTTTCAGGAAGATCTCTGAAATCCTCTGCAAAACAGAAGTTCCACTCACCATTGAGAAGCTTGTAATACTCTGATTTAGAATAATCTGCCTTGAGAGCTCCGGCTCTTGTGCCATAAAGCATATAGTCAGCTTTGGCATATTCCTTATTGAGGGCAGGGATGCTGCGGTCTTTCCACTCGTCCTGAAGCCGCCACGCCGAGAGTCAAGACGCTTAATGCTAGGGTTAGTAATCTTTTCATATTCAACTATTTCATCATTTTTCTAAGAGGAAGTTTCTTGAGGCTCTTGATGCCTGTCACCACGCTCTGGGCATTGCGGTGAGCGCCCTCGAGCGAAGAGTGGCCGTGATCGCGCTGGTAGTGAGCGTTGATCTTCTCCTGAGAGAGTTTCTCAAGCTTGGCGGCAGAGATCTCATTGAGGTCGATGAAGTATGCGCCTGTCTGCTCTGCTGCTTCAATCGCCCAAGGCTTGTAGCGGGTATCGCGGGCAAATTTGCCGGTCTCCTTGTCAATCCATTTGCTTGGAGTGATGCTCATCACGATAGGAGTTGCGCCCTTCTCGATGGCGTCCATGCAGAATTTGCGGATGTACCAGCCGTAGGTGTAGATGCCCTGATTGATGCCGCTTGCCTCCATCCTCATCACCTGCTTCTCGTCGGTATTGCCCTTGAGCTCGCCGCGTGCCTTGCCGGTGTTGATAGGACCGCCGTCGTTGTGACCAAACTGGATGAGGACATAGTCGCCGGGGCGAAGCGCATCATAGACCACATTCCAGCGACCTTCATCGAGGAAAGCGCGTGCGCTGCGGCCTGCCTTGGCGTGGTTGTCCACGGTGATCTTCTTGGTGTTGACATATTCTTCAAGCACCTGTCCCCAGCCATATTGGCCGCTCTCTTCAGAGTTGTCGATCTTGCCTGTCGAGTCGCCGATCACAAAGAGCACAGGATTGTCGCCCTTGCGGGCAGCGCTCTCATATTTCTTCTCAGGAAGAAGGAACTCGCCGAGTCCGATATCAGGACGCTTGCGTAGCTCTTCAACAAAGGTTTCTGCATTGATCACAGCGCCAAACGAGCTGGTGTGGATGTGGTCGCTGTAGAAGAGATATTCCACCTTGCGTGGGTCAAACACCTCGTCATATTTATGTCTGATGGCAGCGTTGAAGTCGATGAAAGGCACGCCTTTCTCTTCTGCTATCTCCTTGATTACGCCTGTCTTATAGTCGTCAGGGACGATCTTGCCGTCCTCGCCGCGACCTTTCCTGCTGGTGAGCGAGAGGAGCAGAGGCTGACCGCCGCGTGCTCTGATCTCGTCGACATAGATGCGCAGGTATTCGCCGTAGGTGTAGACTCTCTCGCGAGTGCCGTTGCCGGGGAGGGTTACGTCCACATATTCCTTGCCTGAGCCGCGAAGCAAGCCGCGGAAGCGTCCGTCGTTCATCTCTCTGCCGCCGGTGCGGTCATTGTGGCCGATCTGGATGACCACCCAGTCGCCGGGACGCACTGCGCGAAGCAGAGGGAAGAGGTAGTTTTTATAGAAAGAGCGTGTGCTCTCGCCGCCGAGGCCGTGGTTTTCCACGCGGATGCGGCTGGTGTCGAAGTAGTTCTGGATGTAGTAGCCCCAGCCCCATTGGCCGTTGTCGCCGTTGCCTTCCACGCCTGTGCGCATGGTGGAGTCGCCGATGAGGAAGAGGAGCGGCTTGTCGCCGTCTCTGCGGGTGCCTGCTACCGGTCTCTCGGTGTAGTAGCGGTTGAGACTGTCCAGCTTGGCGCTGTCTCTCTGCGCGCCCATAGGAATCTTGCGGAACTCTGCGTTCTGATCAAGGATGCCGACCTGTGCCGATGCAGTCATTGCTACGGCCAGCCCAGCAAGAATTGTGATGATTCTGCTTGATTTCATAGTATATTGATTATTAGTTGCTTCTTATCCTCTGATGCTGACCTTGAAGCCTTCCTCAATGAGAGGTCTGACAAGGCTCTCCATCTGCTCGGGGGTAAACTTCTGCAGTCCTTCCTCAGGGGTAGGACGTGCGATGGTGTAGACCATGATCTCGCGAGGTCTGAGTCTTCTGACGATCTCCATCCAGCCTTCAAGGACTTCAGGCGATGAGGAGTCAAAATCTTTGCTCTTGAGAAACATGGTCTGGAGCACAAAGTCTCCGTCAAAGCCCTCCAGCGCCTTGATTACTCTCTCCACGCTGTATCCCGGCGCAGGCTTGTTGATGTGCTCGGCAAGTGCGTCGGTAGGGGCATCTATCTTTAGTATCGGGTTGTCGACTTTTTTGAGTGCTGCCGCTATGCTCTCGATGTGTACTCTGGTGGCGTTGGACAGCACAGACACCTTGGCCTGCGGATAATAGCGGTCGCGCAGGTCCAATGTGTCGTCTATGATTTGCGGAAAATCCGGATTGATGGTAGGCTCTCCGTCGCCGGAGAATGTGATCGAGTCGATGCGTGTGCCCTCGGCCTTCAGCTCTTTGAGTTTGTCTTCCAGCCTCTGCCTGACCTCTGCTGCAGTCGGGATGACGGTGTCGTCACGACCGTCCTTGTTCCAGCCACATTCGCAATAAATGCAGTCGAAATTGCAGATCTTGCCTTCTTTGGGGAGAAGGTTGATGCCTAGAGAGGAGCCTAAGCGGCGGCTGTGGATAGGGCCGAAAACAGTATCTTCTCGAAGTGGCGTCATGGGCTAGAATTTTCCGTCTTTGTTGGCTTCTTCGATGCTCTTGTAGAGGTATGTAGGGTATTTGCGGTCAAAGCATGCCGCGCAGATCTCTTCTCTTGAGCCTGATTTGTAAAGTGCTTCTACTGAGAGATATCCGAGTGAGTCTGCACCGATGATCTCCTTGACTTCCTCCACGCTCTTGTGTGCGCTGATGAGCTCGTCATAGGAAGAGGTGTCCACTCCGTAGAAACAAGGGCTCACCATCGGAGGGCTGGCGATGCGCACATGCACCTCGGTGGCGCCGGCATCACGAAGAATCTGGATGATGCGCTTTGAGGTTGTACCTCTCACGATGCTGTCGTCCACGAGGACAAGTCTCTTGCCCTTGACGATGGATTTGACAGCTGAGAGCTTCATCTTTACACCCTTCTCTCTCATCGCCTGTGAAGGCTGGATGAAAGTGCGGCCGATGTATTTGTTTTTGATCAGACCCATCTCGTATGGAAGTCCGCTGGCTTCAGCATAACCCATTGCGGCACTGAGGCTTGAGTCTGGTACGCCGACCACGATGTCTGCTTCTGCAGGAGCTTCTTCCCAGAGCAGGCGACCGCTTTTCTTGCGGTAGTTGTGGACGTTGCAACCTTCGATGTCGCTGTCAGGGCGAGCGAAGTAGATGTATTCCATCGAGCACATGAAGTGGTGCTGGTAGTCTGAGTATTTGTTGGATCTGATGCCCTGGTGGTCGATGGTGACGATCTCTCCCGGCTCCACGTCACGGATGTATTCTGCTCCGATCACATCAAACGCACAAGTTTCGCTGCTGACTACATATCCTTCGCCGAGCTTTGCGATCGAGAGAGGTCTGAGGCCGTGCTTGTCGCGGAGTGCGTAGATGCGGTTTTGAGTCAGGATGACAAAGGCAAAAGCGCCTTCTATCATATTAAGGGCCTCTTTGATGGCATAGATGCGCGGTCTGCGGCGGTCCTTGGTGTCCTTCTTGATGAGGTGTGCCAGAATCTCGCTGTCGGATGCGGTCTGGAAGAGGCTGCCTTTTTCTTCAAGGTAGTGATGCAACTGCTCGGAGTTGACGATGTTGCCGTTGTGTGCGATGGCAAAATCACCTGTATGGTGGTGGAAAAGCAGTGGCTGGACATTTTCAATCCCTCGTCCGCCAGCACCGGAATACCTCACGTGTCCGATGGCCATGTGACCTGACAAGGCTTCTAGCTTTTCTTTTGTAAAGACTTCATTGACAAGGCCTTCGCCCTTGGCTCTAGTGAGCTTTTTGTTTTCGTCACAAGCCACTATGCCGCAGCCTTCCTGGCCGCGATGCTGCAGGGCGTGAAGTGCATAATAGGTGAGATTGGCAGCGTCCGGTACTCCCCAGATGCCGAATACACCACATTCTTCGTGGATTTCAGAGTCGCGATAAATCATTGTATGTCCAAATAAACTACACAAAAGTACATAAAAATTGCGTATATTCGCATGATAATATTTATAGAATTTATGAAAGCTCTTGTCAGCACTGATTTTAACTTTCCGGGCCAGGTAGCCAAGTACACAGGCAAGGTCCGCGATGTATACAGCATCGGAAATGATTATCTTGTAATGGTCGCTACAGACCGCATCTCAGCCTTTGATGTTGTCCTCCCAAAGGGTATCCCATTTAAGGGCCAGGTTCTCAATCAGATAGCTTCCAAGTTTCTGGATGCGACTTCTGATATCGTGCCCAACTGGAAAGTTGCTGCAGTAGATCCTATGGTCACTGTCGGATATCGTTGTGAGCCTTTTATGGTGGAGATGGTTATCCGCGGATACCTCACAGGTCACGCCTGGAGAGAATACAAAGCAGGCAAGAGAAGCATCTGCGGTGTGGCTCTTCCGGACGGCATGGTGGAAAACCAGAAGTTCCCTCAGCCTATCATCACTCCTACAACAAAGGCTGCAGAAGGCCATGACGAGGATATCTCAAAGGAGGAGATCATAGCTCAGGGCATCGTGAGCAAGGAAGACTACGAGCAGCTCGAGGCATATACAAGAGCCATCTTCCAGAGAGGAACAGAGATAGCTGCCAGGATGGGACTCATCCTTGTGGATACAAAATACGAGTTCGGAAAGAAGGACGGAAAGATCTA
>CALEJC010000114.1 GCA_937898205.1 uncultured Bacteroidales bacterium | reverse complement strand
GTGGCGATTGCGTCGCCTGTGCCGCGAGGACCCATCGCATCGTGTGACCAGAAACCATATTGATGGTCGGTCATGCCTCTGTTAAGGCCGTTTGGGTTGGCTCCCGGAGGGTCAAGCACGAGATCAGGCTCGCCCTGCTCATTGACGCGGGTGGCAAGCATCTCCTTGCCGTTGTACTTATAAGACACGAGGTCTCCTGACTCTTTGGCAACCATAGCGCTGACTATTCCGTTGCTGAGAGTGTAGGTCTGAGCGTCCTCGGTGATGGTAACTGCTCCCTTGCTGCATGAAAGCACACAAAGGCTCAAAGCCAAAAAAACTAAAATCCTTTTCATATCGTGGTGTTATTTACATTTCTCGTCAAGCCATCTGATGATATTGATCTGGGTGCTCTCGCTGAGGCGTCCGATGTCCTCAGGAGTCATGAGCGTGAGTTGTGAGCCGGCTTCCTGCAGGTCAAATGCTTGTGCTGCTCCTGCGACTGTCTCCCGTGCCTGGTCGATATCTGTCTCCCTGTCCATGGTCGGCTGCACGATGAGCACTCCGCGAGGGGCAGAAAGAGCGATGATGTCGGCATAATTATATGGAATCCTCTCCTCAGCTCCGCTAAACAGTCCCATCCTTGGCAGCATGGCATACATCTCATAGCGGTTTTGAAGGTCTGTGAAGCCGCAGATGGAAACCACATTTTTGATCCTCTCATCGAGGGCTGAAGCATAGAGGCCCACTGTGCCACCCATGGCAAATCCCAGCACGGAGATATTGTCTTCCTGCACCAGCGGATCCTTCTGTGCGGCTGTGATCACCGCGCTCACATCCTCGACCATCCTGCCGAGGCGCGACCACTCCGGATATCTGTCATAGAAAGTGGCATATTCCTCAAACCTTGATCCAAATCCTGTCTGGTCAAACGCAACCACCGCATAACCGGCCTTAGCCAACTCCAGGATAGGGTGGATAGAAGTGCGGTATACCCACATATATCCCAGCGGGTAGTGGAAGCCGTGAAGCCACACCACTGTCGGCAGTTTTGTGCCTTCAGGCGTGCCTGTAGGGAAGAAGATGTCTGCTGTGAGGTTGTCCGGGCCGTAGCTGATGCGCTTTGAACTCACGCCCTCTGCATATTCTGCGGTCCAGCCAAATTCGCTGATCTTCCTGTTTGCCACCCATGCGGCCACGTCCGGTTTCAGCTGTCCGGGGTTGTATTTGCCCTCCGGTATCTCAATCGGGCCTGGGCGGCCACCTCTGCGGAAGAAGCCAAACATCCCGTTGCCTGAGAGCTCTGCACTCAGCGGCGCCTTGCCAAGCATTTCATTTACAGCCGTGAGCAGCTCAGGCTTGCGCTTCTCCCAATCCTTGAGGTTGCGAGTGGCGGCTTTGCGACGGCGAGGGTAGTCCTTCACGTCAAAGTCCTGCTTCTCCGCCCATTTGGAGAAGTCCCAGCTATAGAAAAGCTCGTTGTCCCATGTCTTGTCCGACCTTCCAAACTGAATGTCAAGGAAATCCAGACACTTCTGCATATCATTGCTTCCGTGGAAGCCAGGCACTGCAAGCAGCCCGAGCCTATCCTCTGCGCCATAACGCGCATATACAGGAAGTGCAGCCTTGTAGGCCTGCTCCTGCGCCCATCCGCTGGCGACTTCGTCATTGTAGCCCCACTCCATGAGCACAGCGCGAGGAGCGATCAACGAGAGGTAGAGGTTGGCATCCACAGGCAGGCGGTCCTCCCTTCCTGTAAAAAATCGCAGCTCAGGGATAAACCAATCAGGAAACATCCTCGTTGTGCTCTCGATGCTCTCGCCGCCATTTCTCTCGCCTGCATACCTCCATGGCACAAATCCTCCCACTCCTGTGCTGCCGGCCACAAGTGCATCCACTCTCTCGTCAAATGCAGCGGCAATCGTTGCCATCTTGCCATCGCGCGAGTAACCATAGATGGCGATCTGGTCCATATTTACCTCAGGGAGGGTCTCAAAGTAGTCAAGTACTATAGAAATCAGCCACGCACGACGCGCCAGCTTTGAAAAATTGTAGTCAGGATACAACTCTTTCAGCGCTGCGGAGTCGTCAAGGAAGTCATTGCCTGCAAAGCCTGCACTGATGTAGCCTCGGCGAAGCACTGTGTTGCCCATTCCGCTTAGATCCGGCGATAGGAAGACAGGATACTTCTCGCCTTTAGGACCTTTTGGGATGGTCAGAGTCACTCTCACGCTTGCCTCCTTCTCCTCTCCGAAGACTATCTTGGCGCTGTGAGTGAAGTAGTCCTTCCTGTCCTTAAAGTCCAGAGTCTCCACTCTCTTGATCGCCGGTCTTGGAGGCATCGAGCCGATCATGTACTTGCAGAAAAGCTCTCTGATCTCGGCTTTGCGTCTCTGCCAGCTCTCTTCATCATCGCCCACAGGAGTCCCGTCCAGAAATGTAAACGGATCCGGGAGCAGGTTGTTGGATGGAAGAGACTCAAAATCAGGGGGAAGAGTCCCGGTCTTGCTCTGCCAGGCGTCAAACTCAGGACAAGGAGGAAGCTCCTCTTGCATCCATAAAAGTTGTTTCTCCTGAAGTGTTTGAGCCTGTGATGTGATGCCGGCAAGCAGGCATAGTATGCCCACTGCGAGTAAGAATCTCGGTCTGGTTTTCATCTGTGTGGTGGTTATGCAGTTGTTTCTGCTATAAATATAAGAAAAATCCTGTTATCTGAAACAAATAAGGATTCCGATTGTGAGAAGTACAGCACCTCCGGCCATCTGTGCCCACCTGCCGGCTTTGTCTCCGGCCGCCTTGCCGATGCGGTGTCCCAGCATGATGCCGCTGAATGCAAATGCCACAGTCACGAGTCCCACCGCTCCTGTGAGGCCGAGTGCGCTATGGATGTCTGCTCCGCTCAGCGCGCGTGAAACACCCACTGCAAGCGCGTCGATGCTGGTTGCTATTCCTCCGATTATCACGTTTTTAAAGCTGTTGAGGTCTGCGCCTTCGCTCTTGCCTTTGATGCCTTCAAAAAGCATATTTCCGCCCACATAAGC
>CALEJC010000113.1 GCA_937898205.1 uncultured Bacteroidales bacterium | reverse complement strand
CACGAGCCGATGTTTAACCTCTACACCTATCGCAAGGCAGATCAGTTCCGCTGCTTCGTGGTGCTCCGCTCGGGCAAACGCTCACATCATTTCTATTCGCAAGGCGCAGATCATCTGACACTTAGCCCCGGCGCTGCCGATATGGCAGGGGGGATGGTGCTCCCATATAAAGAAGACTTTGAAAAGGCGAGCCCAAGCATGCTTGAAGAACTCCTGGACGAAGTGACTATCAGCGCAGAGGATCAGAAGATGATACTCTGGAGACTCACACGTCAGCAGAAAAAGATATCTGTGGGACTGCTTTCTGCCAAAGAAATCAGTTTTGAGATCATTTCCGACGGAGCAGGCAGGCAAAAAGTCAGCTATTGCGAAGGCCGCATCGCCTACAACGGTCAGCTATATGATGAGTTGTACTTTGACTCGATCACCCGATCTACACTCTTCTCGGAAAGCTCGTTTATCCTCTACGACGTGGTGATCGGCATAGATTTCCACTGGCAGCAAAAAAGAGATCTCAAGTATGCCGGCGCTCTCAAGTTTATAGTAGAAGGGGAGCAGATTACAGCCATCAACTGTGTCGGCATGGAAGATTACCTGCTTAGCGTCATCTCCTCCGAGATGAAGTCCACCTCGAGTCTTGAACTCCTCAAGGCTCATGCTGTGATCTCTCGAAGCTGGTTGCAGGCAAGACTTTGCGACAGAGCCTCCGGTAATAATCCTCCTCATGAGATGTTTGATGTGTGTGCCGACGATCACTGTCAGCGCTATCAGGGACTCTCGATGGTAGAAAACCCGGAGGTGCGCAAAGCGATAGACCAGACCTGGGGCCAGCTGCTCACTTGCGATGGCAAGCTCTGCGACACCCGCTACTCAAAATGTTGTGGAGGCAAGACCGAGCTTTTCTCAACATGCTGGGAGGATGTGGATTATCCATATCTGCAATGCGTAGATGACCCATATTGCGATTGCGAGAACGCAGAAATCCTCTCGCAGGTGCTCAATGACTATGATATGCACACTCGTGATTTCCACGACTGGACTGTGAAGTACGGCCAGGAAGAACTTTCCTCTCTTGTCAAGGAGCGAAGCGGGGAAGACTTCGGCCTCATCACCGATCTGGTGCCGCTGCAGAGAGGCCCTTCCGGGCGCATCAGCCACCTTCGCATTGAAGGCAGCCTGAAGAGCGCTGTGATCAGCAAGGAACTCACAATCCGCCGTTACCTCAGCACTTCTCACCTCAAGAGTTCTGCATTTGATGTGACCCGGCAAGGCACAGACTTCATCCTCACCGGCAAAGGCTGGGGACACGGAGTGGGCTTGTGCCAGATCGGTGCTGCTGTGATGGCTTCTCAAGGTTTTGATTATAAACAGATATTAGCACACTACTATGTCGGCTCAAAAATCGAAGACTAATCCCTGGGCTTGGGTGCCAAGCCTGTATTTTGCGGAAGGCATCCCATATTTCATCGTCAATGTCATCTCCGTCACGATGTTTAAGCGTCTCGGGATGAGCAACGGTGACCTTGCGATGTATACATCACTTCTCTATCTTCCATGGGTGATCAAGCCTCTTTGGAGCCCGTTTGTAGATGTGATCCGTACCAAAAGATGGTGGGTTGTAGCCATGCAAGTCCTTATCACTCTTGGATTTGCTGCGCTTGCTTTATCGGTCAGTCCCGATGCTTTCGGCTTCTCGATCGTGGCATTTTACATCATAGCATTTGCCTCGGCGACACACGATATTGCAGCTGACGGCTATTATATGATTGCCCTTGAACATAAGGAGCAGTCGCTCTTTGTCGGCATCAGAAGCACATTCTATCGCATCGCTTCTGTCTTCGGGCAGGGCGTCATCGTCGTAATTGCAGGCCTTTTGGAGGAGCACTACGACAATATCCCTCTTGCCTGGCAGCTCACGCTCGGACTGAGCACGCTCCTTTTCCTGCTACTCACGCTCTGGCATCTGTTCAGGCTTCCGCGTTGTGAGAAGCAGCCTCAGAAGGAGGACAATGCGACTTCCCGCATCCTCAAGGATTTTGCCCGTTCGTGGGTGACCTTCTTCAAAAAGGACGGAGTCTGGCTGGCAATCACTTTTATGCTCCTGTATCGTCTGCCCGAGGCGTTTTCTGTCAAGATGCTGACTCCATTTATGCTTGACTCTGTCGCTGACGGCGGTCTAGGGCTCTCTACCACGCAGTCAGGACTTGTCTACGGCACAGTCGGAGTGATTGCCTTGACTGTGGGCGGCATCTTAGGTGGTCTATATGCTGCAAAATTTGGCCTCAGGCGTTCTCTTTGGCTGATGTCGCTATCTCTGGCGCTGCCTTGTGCCGTCTATCTCTATATGGCGGTGGCTCAGCCGACATCTCTCCCTGTAATATATGTATGTGTGGCATTTGACCAGCTGGGCTACGGCTTCGGCTTCACCGCATATATGCTTTATATGATGCACTTCTCTGAAGGTGAGTTCAAAACCTCGCACTATGCGATCTGCACTGCAT
This sequence comes from uncultured Bacteroidales bacterium, assembly GCA_937898205.1. Taxonomy (GTDB): domain Bacteria; phylum Bacteroidota; class Bacteroidia; order Bacteroidales; family UBA932; genus Cryptobacteroides. Next base: position 5,754 of record CALEJC010000113.1, on the reverse strand, counting down.
TCATGGCATTATCTATGATGATTCCGGGATTGTTTGCAGGCTGGATTCAAGAAGCAATCGGTTATGTAGGATTTTTTATAATTGTAATGGTATGCTGTCTCGCAACAATATTTGTTACACACTTTGCGCGCTCGCGCTGCTGATCTCATCAACTCTCTCTGCTAGGGTGAAGCCCGGCATTGAGGTCCTGGTAGAAAGAAATTTCGCCGGCCTCGAAGGCAAACGCGTCGGCCTGGTGACCAACCCTTCAGGCGTCGACAGCCAGCTCCGTGCCACCGTGGATATCCTCAATGATGCACCCAATGTGCATCTGGTAGCGCTATTTGCTCCCGAGCACGGCATCCGTGGCGATATCTATGCAGGAGGAAAGGTAGAGTCGGGTAGGGACGAGCACACGGGACTTCCTGTACATTCGCTTTATGGTGCAACACGCGAGCCGACAGCCAAGATGCTGGAAGGCGTGGACATCATGGTCTACGACATCCAGGATGTGGGCAGCAGATCCTACACCTTTATCTCCACACTCGGTCTTGTGATGAGGGCGTGCGGAGCAAGAGGCATCCCGGTGATGGTGCTCGACAGACCCAATCCGCTTGGAGGATTGAAGGTGGAAGGCCCGTTGGTAAGAGACGGTTTTCATTCGTTTGTAGGGCAGTACAAGATCCCATATATCTACGGTCTCACGGTGGGTGAGCTGGCGCAACTCATCAACGAAGAAGGCCTCAATTGCGGCCAGAACGGCAAACTCCCACATCAGAGCTGCACTCTCACCGTAGTGCCGATGGAGGGCTGGCGCCGCGATATGCTATTTGATCAGACCGGGCTGCCGTGGGTGCTGCCTTCGCCAAACATCCCGACAGCGCAAAGCGCAATCCATTACCCTTCGGCAGGCCTTGCCGGCGAAATGTATAACTACCTCAATATCGGCATCGGCTATACGCTACCGTTTGGCACATTTGCCGAAGAATGGGTAGATGCAGACGCTCTGAAGGCGAAGCTCGACAGCTACAATGTGCCGGGAGTGGCGTGGCGCACAATCCACTATAAACCGATCTCTGGACGCCTCAATGGCAAACTCATACACGGAGTCCAGTACTTCTACACCGACTACGAGAAGGCCAACCTGACCCTCACTCAGTTTTATGTGATGCAGGCAGTGTGGGAGCTGTATAAGAAAAACCCTTTCCAGATTGCAGCCGACAGACTTGCAATGTTTAACAAGGTCACAGGCACCGATTTTATCAGCACGACCTTTGGCAAAACAATGAAAGTCGCCGACATCTTCTCCTATTGGACAGGTGACGTCAGCGACTTCAAGGCTCTTTCTAAAAAATATTACATCTATTAAGGATCAATCTGCGAATCCTTCAATCCGAGGAAGTAGAGTATTCCGTCCAGACCGATGGATGAGATGCTCTGGCTTGCATTGGCCTTGACCTTAGGCTTGGCGTGGTAGGCGATGCCCAGACCTGCGAGCGAGAGCATCGGAAGGTCATTGGCGCCGTCACCCACAGCCACAGACTGCGAGAGGTTGATGCCTTCCACTTGACAGAGGAGTCTGAGAAGCTCAGCCTTGCGCTTGCCGTCGACAACATCGCCCACATAACGTCCTGTGAGCTTGCCATCTTCCACTTCGAGCTCGTTGGCATAGACATAGTCAAAACCAAATTTCTGCTGCAGATATTTTCCGAAATATGTAAATCCTCCGGAGAGGATAGCAGTCTTGTAACCAACCATCTTGAGTATCTTCATCGTGCGCTCAAGTCCTTCATTATAAGGAAGATTGCGTGCGATCTCCTCCATTACGCTCTCATCCAGGCCCTTGAGCAGAGCAACTCTGCGGGTAAAGCTCTCGATAAAATCGATCTCTCCTCTCATGGCACTCTCCGTGATGGCGCTCACTTCTTCCCATACGCCATGTTTGCGGGCAAGCTCATCGATGCACTCGGCGTGGATGAGGGTAGAATCCATATCAAAGCAGATCAGACGTCTTGAACGGCGATAGATATCATCTTTCTGGAAAGAGATGTCGATACCGCCCACGCCACACTCGAGGAGAGCGTTCTGCATCTTTGCCCTGTTTTCAGGGTTAAGGAAGCCTCTGACTGAAATCTCGATACATGACTTTGTGGTGTGCTCATCGATACCATCAAGAGGCATGCGACCGGTCAGACGGCGGATCGCATCGATATTGAGACCGGCATTGAAGATGACATCCGTCACATCGGCGATATTCTTTGCGGTGACTGTCCTGCCCAGCAAGGTCACGATATAGCGGTTCTTTCCCTGACGGGCAACCCATGCGTCGTAGGCCTCGCGCTCGATGGGTGTAAACTTGATCTGAACTCCAAGCTCGGAAGCTTTGAAAAGGAGTTCTTTCATGATAAAGCCTGACTTGTCAGTGGTGGTATGAAACAAGATGCCCAAAGTCAGCGACTTATGGATGTTTTCCTGTCCGATGTCCAGAATGAATGCGTCATACTTGGCCAAAATCTCGGTGAGGGCTGAGGTTAGACCCGGTTTGTCCTCTCCTGAAATGTTTACTTGAATGATTTCAATCATAGTTATAGTGTTACAGTTTTTTTCTTTCCAATCGCTTTTCTGCCCTGCGGGCCTTGCGCTCTCTTTGCTTCTCCAGTCTCTCCATCTTGCGCGCAATCTTCTCATCAAAGATGGATTCCTGATACATATTCATCAGTTTGGCTGTATCCAGGAGCGAAGACTCGAGAGCTGCCTCCACCTCCTGCATCAGGAGTTCTTCCTGCTCCAGGATTTCCTGCTGGAGGATCATATCGTCGATCTCAAGGAACTCTTCTCCACTCAGCAGGTTGCCATCATTGGCTTTGTCAAGCTCAATTTCCTTGACCGAACTCTCGTTGTGCCTCATCACATTGTCTACACCCTTGTTGTAGATGTTTCTGATCGAATTGATGAGGTTAATCTGCACAGTGTCAATCTGTTTGCTGTGAGGGAAGATGTTTCCTTCTTTATACTTTGCCCTTCCGAGCGAGAACCTCCAGTCATCGAGATTTCCAAACAGATTGATACCAAATCTCACGAGGAATGGCGACTGAAGCACAGAAATGTGATAGTACATGCTCTTGTCGAAGTTCTGTGTGCCTCTAAGCGCAAACTTATATCTGTCCACTCCGAGTTCAAATGGAAATACCTCCACTATGCTGTTGTGCACCATGGCATCCACCTTGAGATTGTCGATGTGGCCGATGTTCTTGTTTTTAAACAGCAGCAGACGTGTAATCTTCCTCAGGTCTCCGGCGTCCTTGACTTCAAGGTTCTCTCCTCTCACTCTCACGAGTCCGTCAATACTAGGGATGATGAAGTTCATATTGGTATCAAGCTGAGAGGTCAGGGAGATATCGCATGACAGATCGCCGTGGAAGGACTTCAGCGCAGGCATCATATTGTCCACCGAAGGCACTATGGAGATCACATCATGTACAGGCATTTCGGAAAGCGCGAGGTTGAAGCCCGCCTTTATATCCTCCTTGCTGATGGTTGAGTAAAAAGCGTCAAGGCCGATTTTGCCCAGGTTGGTATTGATATTGGTGTGGGTGAGTTGCAGGATCCTTTCTCTCATCCTCACGCTGGTTGCGACAGGCCCTATCTGCAGGTCGGAGTAGTCTACCTTGTCTGCCTTAAGGTCCACTGCAAGCTTGAGGTTGGCCGGAACCACGATAAGCGGCATCTTCTCCACAGTGACACTGGCATTTTCCAGACTATCCACAACAAAGCTTTCATCGTAGTTGTCGGAAACCACCACCTCATCTGCTGTCTCCTGTCCCAACGAAAGGGCGCTGACAAGCTCGTTGATGTTGATTCTCTGAGAGTTGGCGATCAGGTTGGCCTCCAGGATGCCGCGATTGCGCAGAGCTGCTCTCAAGCCTGTGACGTTACCTTTGAGGTTGAGGTTTGAAGTGCCGACACCGGCGCTGATGGTGTCGATGACGATGGACTCGTCAGTGAAATCTGCGTGCAATGCGTTGAGACGGGTGCGAAGCGGAATCGCAGGTGAAGCAAAGAAACCAGAATCAATCTTCACATGCCCCGAAGGCTGCCACTGACGCAGCATCGCAGTGAGGCTGGAGTCGATCGCAAACTTCAGATCCGCCTTGGCAAAGTCCCTCTCCTTGAGGAACTCCGGCAGCTCAATGCTGTCCCTTTGCGGACGCAGCATAGCCATCAGCTCGCGGTTGGTGGCCTCAGGGTAGACCGCTCTTAGCGAATCCAGCTTTGCTCTTCTCTCCGGCCTGATGATGCGTTCGCGCTTCTGTGCCGAGAGCGAGAGGTGAGTGCCTCTGATGCCCACTCTCTGCTTGCCCAGGCGTGCAAAAATCGCCTCGCCTTCGGTTGCCAGCTGGATGCGCGAGAGTTGCTGGCCGTTGCTCTCCCATTTGCTTAGCTGACCCTTGGCCTCAAGGTCTCTGACGCGGGCTGCAATGCTCTGTCCCATATTGACATAGCTGCTGTCTGCCGCTATCTTTATCTGCATGCCCTCTTTGTTGGAAGTGAGACGGATGTCTGTGTCTGTGAGCACGATGTCAAGGCTGTCTGCCGGCATCACGACAGCGATGCGGTTACCGGAGATATTGCCAACGATATTGGCTTCATCAAAGCGGTATGTCTTGAGTTGGGATTGTCTTGTGCTTGCACTCAGGCTAAGCATGAGATCGCCTTCTGCCCTTGATATGCCTAGAGCGTCAGGCATCAGCTCAAGAAGTCTGTCAAGCTGTGCAAGTCCCTCTGCCTGAAGATTGTAGCGGGGATCTCTTCCTAGCAGATCTTTAGCTGATCCGTCCAGCTCCAGGTCAAGTCCGGGGATGGAAGCCTTGAACTCATGGATATCAGCTACAAGCATATTGCCGCGGCTCAACTGAGCGTCGATGTCGGCAATTATCTTTGCATCCAGGTCCATAGGGGCATAACTTGCATCTGCAGAAGGGATTCTTAGACAGGCTGTTATGTCTGGAAAACTCTCAGGGGAGTAGACTCCTGCCGCTTCTACGTCCAAGTCCAGACCTAGGTCGGCGGCGATGTCATCTGATATTGAAGCCGAGAGCTTGGAGCGGAGTATCAGGTCGAGTCTGGAGATATTTATAGAGTCGCCGGCAATGCGAAGTGCCGCTGCCGAGCGCAAAGTGTCGAGTTGGAATTGTGCCTGAAGTGTGTCAGGCAAGCTGTTGAAGCTCAGAGCAGCATCTTCGATCAGGAGCTGCTTGAGCACGATGGCGGGGATGGAGGCGGTGGTGCTGTCCTCCTTTTCTTTCTGTGTACTGGCAAATATGTCCCAGTTTACGCTGTCTCTGCCGTAGTTGATGGCATTTAGTCTAAGTCCTCGCGCATTGATGCTATCGATCACCAGGCTGTCTCTGAACAGAAACTTCCAGGGATCTGCGGTGGCCTCAATGTGGTCCAGGGATGCCAGGTTGTCGATGCTGATGCTGTCGATGCTCACTCGCACCTTAGGGAAGTGTTTCCAGATCGAAACATCGTGACTGGCAAACTTCAGCTCCGCACCGTCAAACAATCCGGCAGTCGTTTTGTGAATAAATGACGTGGCAATGGAGGAGTTCAACACAAATTGAACTCCCACCACCACAGTCACAATTATTGTTACTAATGAGGTTCGGGCTATTTTAAGCCCTTTTCTCATAGACCGATAGTCTTGAAGAAGTCGTTACCCTTGTCGTCTACGAGGATAAATGCAGGGAAGTCCTCTACGCGGATCTTCCAGAT
>CALEJC010000112.1 GCA_937898205.1 uncultured Bacteroidales bacterium | reverse complement strand
GTATTATGCAGCTTAATGGACAAAATGTTAATCACAAAGATCAGATCATCGCTTTGCTCGGCGAGAAGGATTGGGTGATTTACTCTATGTTTATCACAGGGCCAAAGACTGAGGCCGCAATCGGAGGCATCACTTGGAGCCAAGTTAAAGAGGGCGACGAGGAGTCTGGCGAAACAGTTTCTTACGCCTACTAAAGAAGATAATCCAGAGATGCAGGACCTTCATTAAAAAGAAGATCCATAATAGAAAGATTTGGAATAAATCCGCATCTTTGAGAAAATACCTGATAATAAGGCCTGACCAGTCCAAGATCACTAAGGATTGTGTTAGGCCTTTTTGGATGTATGTCCACCGGCGTTTCTATGCCAAACCCGGCAGTCGGATGGATCTTTGTGCCTATGCCGATTTTGGACATGAAAAACTCTATGATACTCATATCCAGATCCCAGAGAGTCTCAGGTTTCCGGTCCAGGAGGTCATATAATTCGTCTCTGTAATAATCAAAAAAGGCAGATGAGTGGTAGGCGGTATCGATGCATCGCTTAGTCTTCAAAAGCCAAGGAGTCGAATAGTCCACAAGGACTTCAGTTATAGGCAGATTCTTTGAACTATGCCTGATCGGGAAATTCAGACTCTGCACACCATTTTCAGCATATATGCAGCATCGGTTTCTGTAACTCTGCTTCTGAAAACTCTCATGTGCCTCCATATAAACCGAAGAATACTTTGCGAGTAAGGCAAAGTATTCTACAGGCGGGAAATATGCTATCGTCAGGGTCACTACTCTATTGAACCCTTGTTTGACGAGTTGTCTGATCTCACGATACCTCTCTTTGAATTCTTGATAAACTCAAGGATCGTATCACGCTCAACTGACTCAGGGAAACCGGCTGCCACCTTGGCGCACGCATCTGAAATATTGTAGCCTTGATAATAGATGGTATCATAAATATCCTTGATATTACGGATCACGTCAGACTCAAATCCGCGACGACGCAGACCGACAATATTGATACCTGCGTAGCAGATAGGAGTACGTCCGCAGATTGAATATGGCGGAATGTCCTTATTTACGGCAGAGCAGCCACCCACCATCGCATGTGTGCCGATGTGAGAGAACTGATGCACAGCAGTATTGCCACCGATGATTGCCCAATCGTCAACATCTGTTTCGCCGGCAATACCCACATAGCTCACGAGGATACAATGCTTGCCCACACGGCAGTCATGTGCAATGTGCACATATGACATCACGAGAGTATCATCACCCACCTTGGTCACGCCCTTGCCACTGGCCTTTGTGCCACGGTTGATAGTTGCACATTCGCGGATAGTAACCCTGTCACCAATCTCAACATAGGTAACCTCACCGCTAAACTTAAGATCCTGAGGTTCGCCACCGACCACTGCGCCAGGGAAAACCTGACAATCATTACCCATCTTTACATAAGAAAGGATATTTGCATGAGGATATATCTTGCAATTATCTCCAATTTCAACATTGTCCTCAATGTAGGCATAAGGGCCTACCTCAACATTATTACCAAGTTTCGCCTTAGGGCTGACTGTAGCGAGAGGATGAATATTAACCATAATCTACTATTTATTTAACACAGCGGCTGCCGCCTGGCTGTTAATTTTATGTCCTGACTTGTATGCACTCACATGAGCCTTCAAAAAACCACCGCAGAGTCTGATATCACCGATCAGGTCAAGCAGCTTATGACGACCGCACTCATTTGGGAAATGAAGCACGAGGTTGCTCAGATAACCTTCAGGGGTAACACCCAACTTCGGTTGATTGAAGAGCTTGCACATATTATCAACTTGCTCGTCTGTCACCGGATGCTCAACGATAACGATTGCATTTTCAACATCGCCACCCTTGACGAGTCCTCTAGACACAAGGAATTCCAACTCATGGAAGAAGCAAAATGTCCTGCAAGGAGCAACTTGTCCCACATAGTCGGAACCCTCATCCCAAGAAGCACTCTGCACGCCAAGCACTCTTGAGCCAAAATCCACAGTAACTTCAAAGCTCATATGATCAGATGGAGTGATCTTGACCCAAGAACCGGTCTGATCATCTTTTATCTCAATTACCTTGTCTATTTCAATATAATTTCTCTCTGCAGACTGCTGTAGAAGCCCATCAGGAGCAATCGCCTTGACATAATAAGAAGCACTTCCATCAAGGATAGGAACCTCCTCATTATCAATCTTAATCAGCGCATTATCCACGCCCAGGCCTGTGAGAGCAGAGAGCACATGTTCTATCGTAACGACAGCAACTTCTCCTTCAGAGATAGTAGTGCTTCGATCGGTCCTGCTGACTTTATCTGCAGTAGCTGCAATCTCAACACCGACATCTTCTCTTAGAAATCTGATACCAAAATTTTCAGGAGCGGGACAAATGGTCATGTGCGAAAACTTGCCCGTGTGCAGTCCTCTTCCCTCAAATGTATATGCTTGTTTTACTGTTTGCTGTTTCATGGGGTTGCAAAGGTAGTAAAAAAAATCATTCTTGCCCAGACTGCTTAAACTTAGCGTA
>CALEJC010000111.1 GCA_937898205.1 uncultured Bacteroidales bacterium | reverse complement strand
AACTGGCCAAACATGATACCTGCCATGCCTTTGACCATGGTCAGAGGCATAAACACACAAAGCATGGTCAAAGTAGATGCAATCACGGAGATCGCCACCTCTGATGTGCCATGCACGGCAGCTTCCTTAGGTTTCTCTCCTCTCTCGAGGTGGGTTGTGATGTTTTCAAGCACCACGATCGCATCATCCACCACCATACCGATCGCAATGGCGAGTGCCGACATTGACACGATATTGAGAGTATTGCCTGTCGCAAACAAGTATACGAGCGAAGCGAGAAGCGAAATCGGGATAGAAAGCACGATCACCGATGTAGACTTCCAGTTGCCGAGGAAGATAAACACCACAAACATAACCACGATAAATGTGATTATAATGGTCTCAAAGAGCGATTTGATAGTGTTGATGATCTCTCTTGAGCCATCGTTGATCATGGTGATCTCGATATCTGAAGGAAGATCCTTCTCGATCTTGGCGAGCTCTTTCTTGACTTTATTGATTACATCGACAGTATTTGCTCCTGTCTGCTTCTGGATCACGATGCGCGCAGCACGGACACCATTGGTATATGACTCCTGCTCCCTCTCCTCAGATCCGTCGACAACAGTCGCCACGTCTCTAAGATACACTGCCGAGCCGCCCACATTGGCTACAACGATATCAAGAAGCTCAGAAGGGCTTGAAAACTCCTTCTGCACTCGGAGAGTGTAGGTCTCTGTGCCGAGATCGATATAACCCGATGGAAGGTTTCTGTTTTCTGCACCGATGACCTGAGCAAGAGCACCAAGTGACAGGCCATAGGCCTCCAGACGGGTAGGATCGCAGTAGACCTGGATCTCTCTTGTAGGTGCTCCGGAGACAGATACTGTACCGACACCAGCCACACGGGCAAGAGGGGTTGCAACCTTATCATCAAGGATTTTATTCAGACCGGCAAGACTCTCTTCCGCTGTGGCGGAGAGCATCATGATCGGCATATCATCTGCACTGAACTTGAAGATGATAGGAAGTGTAGCTCCATCCGGCAAGACGGAGTTGACCATATCCAACTTATCTCGGACATCGTTGGTCGCTTCATCGATGTCGGTTCCGTTTTCAAAAACAAGAGAAAGGATGGCTACATTTTCCTTTGACTGAGAGTTGAGCTCCTTCAGGTTCTGCACACCATTGAGGGAGTTCTCCAGGACTTTGGTCAGGTTGGTCTCGATATCGGATGCGTTGGCACCTTGATATGAAGACATGACCATGATTGTATTGGCCTCAAACTCCGGGAACTGAGCGATGGAAATCCTGCTCAAAGAGAAGATTCCAAACACCGCAAAGGCGACGAAGATAAGTGACGTCGTTACCCGGTTGTTGACCGCTGAACGATAGATACTCATACTTATGCTACCTCCACTTTATCACCAGCCTTGAGGGTGGTATTACCGCTGACAACAACAATTTCACCAGGCTCGATGCCTGAGAGGATTTCCATCTTATCACCGAAGTGAAGTCCGACAGTGACATTTCTAAGCTCCACGGTATTGTCCGGAAGAAGGATATATACGTTGCGCACGCCTGAACCCTGCTGCTTGAGCACCGCTGTGTCAGGAAGCACGATATTTTCTGCTGAACCAAGATTGATGGTTGTGCGGGCATACATTCCCGGACGGAGCTTGCGGTCAAGGTTCTTCACCTGGACTTCCACCTTGAATGTGTGAGAGCTAGGATCGATCACAGGATATACTCTTACCACTGTGCCTGTAAAAGTCTCTCCCGGAAGAGCGTCAGCTGTCAAAGTCACGGTATTTCCCTTCTTGACCTTGGTGTAGTCTGTCTCTGAAACCGGCACAAGGAGCTTTACCGGAGTGATCTGATAAAGGGTGTAGATAGGCGAAGACATTGCATACATATCACCTCTATCATAGTTACGTGAGGTGATCACACCACTCACAGGGGCTCTGAGGATTGTGTTTTCGAGAAGGTTCTCATAGTTTGACTTGGTCACATTGTATGAGAGCTCAAGAGCATCAAAGTCTGACTGAGAGATGGCACCTTCCTTAAAAAGGGTTCTATATCTCTCAAGCTCCACCTCTTCGTTTTTAAGACGGAGACGTGCCTGATTGAGCTGCATAGGATCAAGCTCTGCAAGGATCTGACCCTCAGTCACAAAATCACCCACCTCAACATTGAGTTTACGGATGCGGCCTGCTGTCTGACCTGAGATATTGTTGATCACATTGGCCTGGATTGTACTTGAATATGTCTGCTCGTAGACTACTGTCTGCTTTTCTGCCTTGATTACTCCAACTTTTGGATCAGGCCTTTTCATAACGAGCTCTTCCTCGTTTTTATTTCCACCCACACAGCTGCTCAAAAGAGTAACAAGGGCAAATGCTCCTAATACTAGTCTGTTATTCATTGTTATATGTTTTATTCAATTGGACATTTCCTTCTTCGTCAATAAAATCAGCACCGAGAGTGCTTTCAAGTGTGGCCTTGGCGCTCACAAAATTATATACCGCCTGAGACACTGCAAGCTGAGCCTGAGTGAGTGCAAGCTGCGCATCATTGAGGTCTGTGAGTGTATTACGGCCGACCGCATAGGATTTCTCTGCGATATCGTAGGCTTTCTGAGCGGTCTCGAGAGCGCTGCGGGCAGAATCATAGGTCTTGATCGCAGTCTCCATCTGATTGAGGGACTGGCGGATACCTATCTTCAACTGTCGCTCTGTCTCCTTGGTCTGGAGTTCCAACTCTCTGGCCTGGACCTGAGACTGCTTGACGGCGTGATATCTCTGTCCGCCCGAGAAGATAGGAATAGAGAGGCTCACACCCACATAAGAGTGAGGAGTCCACTTATACTGACTGAACTTGAAGTCATTGGTCATCGCATTCATGCTATATGAGAAGTTGACTGCGAGAGTCGGAAGGTAGGCATACTGCTGCATCTTGATTGCTGCGGCAAGCTGCTCTGCCTGAATTCCCAACTGGCGAAGGGTGGAGTTGTTTTCAAGAGAGAGGCCTTCTGTCTCATTGAAATCATAAAGCATGTGCTCGGCATAGTCAGAGAGCTCTCCTGCCACATCGATATTCTCATCAAGATCCACACCCATCACAGCTTTGAGCTGCCACAATGAGAGGATCATCGAACTCTCTGCGTTGTAGAGGTTTGGAACTGCATTGGCCACCGCAGTCTTGGCTCTTGTAAGATCCAGCTCGGAAGCTTTCTGAGCATTGTACTTGCTTTGGGTGCGCTTGAGGTTTTCCACTGCATTGTCATAGACTGACTCATAGACAGAGAAAAGCTCGCGAGCAAGCAGACAAGAGAAGTAGGCCTGCTTGACTTGATTGACCATATCAAGGCGGGAACTGCGTGCCTTTTCAACGGCAATCTCAACATCCTGATCGGAAATCTTGAGACTCTGCCAGAGCTGAGCGCTGACAAGTGGCATGGAAGCGCTGATACCTGCGTTATAGGTGTTCCATCGACCCACCTCGATACCTCCGTCCATTGGAGAGGCAGCAGCGGTTGCAACTCCACCTTGCTCGGAAGATCCACTGCCTGAACCGCTTCCCGATCCACCACCGGCAGCACCGCCGGCAGCACCACCGCCGCCGAGAGCGCCCATATCAAAATCCATATACATCACCTGCTTCTTGAGGGTGCGCTGAAACATCCCGGAAGCATTGACCTGAGGGAAAAGCGCAGAGTATGAGCCCTTGCGCGCATAACCGGTGCGCTCAATCTCCATATCTGCCACTTTTACTGATGTGTTTTCACTTAGAGCGATCTGCAATGCCTGCTCCAAAGTGATGACCTTGGGTGTTGATGTAGTATCAACATCCTGGGCCATAGAAGCAAAACTGCAGGCCGAGATAAAAAACAACAATAACTTAATCTTCTTCATACACTAATATTTATTGCGGCGTCAAAAAACTGCCCTTATCATGCAAAAAACGCACCATAAGAGCAGTAAAGCATCATTCTATCGCCTTTTAATCGCTTTTTTGGGCGGATTGGACCAACATTCCTTTTTCTTCTTGAATGAGTAGATGACAATTGCAATTCCGGCAATGACAAATGGCACTGACAACAACTGTCCCATATTCAAGACCATTGTCTCTTCAAAGCCCACCTGTGGCTCTTTGATAAACTCGATGAGGAAACGCATCCCAAAACAACCGATGAGGAATGCGCCGAAGAAAAATCCCCTATATACCTTGTCCGGCTTGTTTTTATATACCCACACCAGACCGAGTCCCAACAAAAGATATGACAATGCTTCATAAATCTGTGTCGGATGCTTTGCAAGGGTTTCGCCATTGCGCTCAAAGACAAAGCCCCAAGGCAGACTTGTAACATCACCATAAATCTCGGAATTCATCAGGTTGCCCAGACGGATCATACATCCTGCAAAAGCCACTGTTATGCAGAGACGATCCATCATCCAGAGGAAATCAAAACCATACTTCTGGCCATAACGCTTTGCAAACCACCACATTGCCAGGAGCAAAGCGATGGCTCCGCCATGACTGGCAAGACCACCATTCCATGGCATGAAGATCTCAAGGAATCCTCTCCAGGATCCAAGATAATAGTCGGGCTGATAGAAAAGACAGTGTCCCAATCTGGCGCCCACGAGAGTTGCTATTATCAATGTAACCAGAAGGGAATCCATATAGCTAAGATCCATCTTCTCTCTCTTGCTGAACCACTTGAAGATATACCAACCAATGACAAACCCTGACATAAAAAGCAGAGAATACCATCTGATTTCTACAGGTCCGAGGTGGATAAATACAGGATCGGGGTTCCAGTTGATGGCCAAAAGATCAAACATATTGCGATATTTACATAGATAGGTCGCCCACGAGGAGCGACCTAGTTATTACAAAAACAAGTTATTACTCTCTGATAGCTGCGATACCTGGAAGCTCCTTGCCTTCAAGAGCCTCAAGCATTGCACCACCACCTGTAGATACGTAGCTTACCTTCTTGGCATAACCCATCTGAGTTACAGCTGCTACAGAGTCACCACCACCTACGAGTGAATATGCACCTGCCTCTGTTGCCTGTGCGAGAAGCTCGGCAATCTTGAGGGTACCCTTTGCAAATGTAGGCATCTCAAATACGCCCACAGGACCGTTCCAAAGGATGGTCTTGGAGTTCATGATGACCTCTTCCCACATAGCAATGGTGCTGG
>CALEJC010000110.1 GCA_937898205.1 uncultured Bacteroidales bacterium | reverse complement strand
CAACACCGACTCTCAGGCCTTGATGGAGGGTCCTGTGCCGATGGAGATACAGATGGGTAGGGGTCTCGGAGCCGGCACCAACCCTATCAATGGGCGCAATGCAGCTCTCGAAAGCCAGGATCAGATCGAGAAGGTCGTGCTGGACACTCATACCAAGATGCTTTTCATCACTGCCGGCATGGGTGGCGGCACAGGTACCGGTGCAGCTCCTGTGATTGCCAAGATGGCCAGAGACAAAGGCATACTCACTGTCGCTGTGGTGACTCTGCCGTTCCTCAATGAAGGCAACGAGGCGCTTTCCAGAGCGATTGACGGCGTGCATGAGCTTGAAAAGAATGTAGACAGCCTCCTTATCATCAACAACGAGAAGCTTCACGAATTCTACGGCAACCAGCTCATCCAGGATGCGTTCCCTCAGGCAGATGAAGTGCTCTCCACTGCTGTTCAGGGCATAGTGGAGATCATCAAGAAGCCGGGCTACATCAATGTAGACTTCAAGGATGTAGAGACCATGATGCGCAACAGCGGCATGGCTCTTATGGGCTGCGGCACAGGCAACGGAAAGAACCGCATCGAGGACGCTGTAAAAGCTGCTTTTGAGTCTCCACTCCTCAACGATTTTGATCTCAAGACAGCGCAGAAGGTGCTCATCAATATCACTTGCGGACACAACGAGCAAGGTCTCACAATGGATGACCTCAACGAGATCAACCACAAGATAGATGAATACACCGGTCGCGCCAACAACTTCAAGCGCGGTCTCATCTGGGATGACGATCCTGAGTTTGGCGACACTATCCGCATCACTTCCATCGTAACCGGACTTCGCTTCATCGACGCAATCGGCCCGACCAGAGATATGGGCAACTATATCATGATCAGCCGCGATTTTGTCTATGACAAGAACGAAAGCAAGGCGGAAGGAGTATACCTTGAGCCTGACACAAGCTCAGGTCAGATAGGCTTCAACGCCAAGAGCAATGTCAGGACATTTAATTTTGACCTCGACCAGAAACCGGCGTTGATCACCGCCAAAGGCCAGAAGATTGCAGAACTTGAAAACACACCAGCTATTAGAAGAACAAAAGTATGACTAGACGCACAAGAGTAAGATTTGCGCCATCTCCTACAGGCCCTCTTCACATGGGCGGAGTGCGCACAGCATTATATAACTACCTCTATGCCAAGAAGAGAGGTGGCGACTTCATCCTTCGCATCGAAGATACTGACTCCAACCGTTTTGTGCCTGGAGCAGAGCAGTATATCATCGAATCTCTCGCATGGTGCGGCATCTACCCTGACGAAGGCGTCGACAAGGACGGAAAAGTGGTTGAGACTGCCAGCGAGCAGCATCCACACGCTCCTTATCGCCAGAGCCAGCGAAGAAGCATCTATAGGAAATATGCCGAGCAGCTTGTAGCCTCAGGCAATGCATACTATGCCTTTGACACAGCTGAAGCTCTTGACGCAAAGCGAAGCGAAGCTGAGGCAGCAGGACAGACTTTCATCTACAACCACAGCACCCGCGAGCAGCTATCCAACTCCCTCACTCTCAGCGAGCAGGAGGTAAAGGAGATGCTTGAGCAGAGAAACGACTGGACCATCAGATTTAAGATGCCGTCGGACCGCATCGTGGAGATGGATGACCTCATCCGCGGACACATTGAAGTCAACACTGCAACTCTGGACGACAAGGTGCTTTGGAAAAAGGCCGACGAGCTTCCTACCTACCACCTTGCAAACATTGTCGACGACCACCTGATGGAGATTACCGAGGTAATCCGTGGTGAAGAGTGGCTTCCATCACTTCCGCTCCACTACCTTCTTTATGAAGCATTTGGATGGACAGAAAGCCAGCCACGGTTTGCACACCTTCCTCTTCTTCTCAAGCCTGTCGGCAACGGCAAGCTCAGCAAGAGAGACGGCGACAAGATGGGCTTCCCTGTCTTCCCTCTTGAGTGGACCAACTCTCAAGGCGAGAAATCGAGGGGTTATCGTGAGGATGGTTACTTTGCTGAAGCATTTGTCAATCTGCTTGCTATGCTCGGATGGAACCCGGGCACAGAGCAGGAGATCTTCTCTCTTGAGCAGCTTGTGGAAGAGTTCAGCCTCGACAAGGTGGGCAAGTCTGGCGCCAAGTTCAACCCTGACAAAGCCAAGTGGTACAACAAAGAGTACCTGAGGATGCGCAGCGATGAGAGTCTTGCAGAAGACTTCCTTCCGATACTTGCAAGCAAGGGCATCAAGGCCGACAAGGACTATGTCACACGAGTTGTAACCCTCATTAAGGAGAGAGCCAGCTTTGTGAGCGACTTCTGGACCATCGCTTCATATCTGTTCATCGCCCCTGAGGAGTTTGAGACCTACGGCGTGAAGGCAGGCGCCGCTTCTGCCAAACCTGGTGACGCGTCACGTCCTGTGGACCCAAGAGCCAAGGTATATGATGACAGCCTCACAGCTCCGTTCCTGGCCAAGGATGTGGACAAATTCTGGAAAGAGGACATCTATGAGCAGGCGATGAATGCTCTTGAAAACTCTGAAGCACACACACTTGAAGAATATATCCGCGAGCAGGGTCTGCCGATCGGAAAGATAATGAACTGCATCCGCCTCGCACTCAGTGGCGCATCAAGCGGACTGGGTATCGCCGACATCATGTCATTTATCGGCAAAGAAAAGACTCTTGAGAGGATGCGCTTTGCTAAGCAGAGACTGGGATAGCAAACAGCTTTATCGCTGACTCTAAATCTATGGCGTCTTCAATCGTGAAGCCGCCATTTTTTGTGCGCCTAAGTGAGCTGAGGAAAGCGCCGCTACCGAGAGCTTCGCCAAGATCTCTGGCCAAGGCACGGATATATGTACCCTTGCTGCAATCCACTGTTATAGAAGCTGTTAAAAGATCATGTCCGGAGATATCCGCCACATTGATGCGGCTGCTGTCTCCGAGTGTCTGCTGTGGAGTCACAGCGCCTTCGCGGCTAGATCTGAGGAAGTTAAACTGCAAGTCGTAGATGTGGATCTTGTTGGCTGTGAGTATCCCTTCTCCTTCGTCCATCTTGCCTTGTTTATACAATTTGCGGGCGGTTTCGTAGGCACGCACTCCGTCTACACTCTTTGCGCTGAAAAGCGGAGCGATCTGATCCTGCTCTCCGATAAAAGACGGGAGCACTTCCTTGATGCTTTGCTCGCTGACACCATCAAGAGAAAAAAGATTATCAATATCTTTCTCAAGGTCATACGAAGGTGTAGTAGCACCAAATGTCACTCCGGCAATATACTGTTTGGCAGAGGCTTGCAGCTCTTCTGCCCTTTTTGTGGCAGGTCCGATGCAGACAATCAGGATTCCGGTCGCAAGAGGATCAAGCGTGCCGGCATGACCGACTTTGAGATTTTTCTTACCGAAGAAACGAGTGGCCGCATACTTCACCTTGCGCACCACATCAGCAGAACTCCATCGATATGGCTTATCGATGGGAAGGATTATGCCTTCAGGATAATCCGCAATGTTATTGGAGTGTAATTTTATCAATTCTTCTTTGATGTCTACCGCCGGCAAATGCAGTCAGCAACCATTCGCGGACCATCATCACCGCCATCCTACGAGAAATAAATCGTGCAGGGAGCACGAGAATATTGGCATCGTTATGCTCTTTGACAAGGTGAGCAAGCTTGATATTCCAGGCAAGTCCGGCGCGAATATCTTTGTGATGGTTAAGAGTGATGGCCATGCCGTTGCCTGTGCCACAGATGGCTACGCCTTTATCTACCTCACCTTCAGAGACCGCTTGGGCAAGTTGATGTGCATAATCAGGATAGTCACAACTCTCCGGGCTATCAGTGCCATAGTTGACAACATCATAGCTATGATTAAGCAAGTAACTCATTATTATGCTTTTATACTCGACACCAGCGTGGTCGCTACAGATTCCGATTTTCATTGCTTGAAATTTACTTTCACCTTAGGGCAAAGATAAAATGTTTATTTCAATAATCATTAAAAAATTTGTATCTTTGAAGATAACTATAACCACTACTCTTTATGAGAACTTTTAAGAACCTGTTTTTCTCTATATGCGCTCTTCTAATAGGACTCACCTCCTGCAATAAAGCTGAGGGCGAATTTGATTATTTATACGACAACCTTCCATTTAAGATGGACAAAGTCGAGCGTCCTTCCATCCCTGACTATAGCGTCAATCTCTTAGACTTCGGCGGTGTGGGTGACGGCGTCACTCTCAACACAGAAGCCTTCAAGCAGGCCATGGAGCACCTCAATGCCGAGGGCTGCGCCGATCGCATCGAGTGCGCCGCCGAACCAGCGTCCGGTCAGCAGCGGATTTCTCGAACAGTCACCGTTTCTG
>CALEJC010000109.1 GCA_937898205.1 uncultured Bacteroidales bacterium | reverse complement strand
GCTATGTGGGATACGACGAGGGCGGTCAGCTCACCGAAGCGGTCCGTCGCAAGCCATATTCCGTAGTCCTTCTTGATGAGATCGAAAAGGCTCATCCGGACGTGTTCAACACCTTGCTTCAGGTGCTGGACGACGGCCGACTCACAGACAACAAGGGCAGAACTGTGGATTTCAAGAACACCATCCTGATCATGACTTCCAACCTCAAGGAGGAAGAACTAAGAGTCAGACTCAGACCTGAGTTCCTCAATCGCATCGATGAGATTGTGATGTTCTCTGCCTTGACTAAGGATGATATCAGGGAGATTGTCCGCATCCAGATGAATATCCTCAAGGACAGACTCGCCGAAGACGGCGTAAATCTTGAGTACACCCGCGCATTTGAGGATGAGATGGTGGAAAACGGATATGATCCAGTATTCGGCGCCCGCCCGGTCAAGAGACTCATCCAGAGAGAGCTTGTCAATCAGCTTGCCCGAGAGATCCTTGAAGGCAAGATCCGTAAAGACTCCCGCATCGAGGTAGACGCCGTGCAAGGTCAGACAATCCTGAAGAATAGAGGATAAAACGAGAAAAGGTCAGCAAAATTGCTGACCTTTTTTGGAGCGGAAAACGGGGCTCGGACCCGCGACCTCAACCTTGGCAAGGTTGCGCTCTACCAACTGAGCTATTTCCGCATGTCCCAAATGGGATTGCAAAGATATGAAGAATTTTTAAAAGTGCAAAACTTTTTGAAAATTTTGCACTTTTTTTTCTTACTGTTTGTAGTATTCTTCCAGACGACGGGCCTCCTTGATGGTAATCGGGATCACACTTCCATGCTTTGGCGATACAAAGTTGGTAGCTTTCATCACACCTTCATTGAAGCGTCCCAGATGTGTCCAGGTCTTGAAATCACTTGTCTCGATGAAGCCGAAGTTGTGAGGATTGATGCTGAAGATATCATACATGGTGACCCATTTATCTTCGCCTATTCGCTTCCAGGTGTTTGGCGCTTCGCAAGAGCCACGCTCCGTATCAATCTGCTCCTCATTATAAGCTTCAAAATGATTTATCTTGTCTGAAATCATATACTTGATGCCGGCCGGACCCTCCTGCGCCAGATGGGGCCGTAGTCATCGCGGTGTGCTTCGCAAACGGAAGCGGCCAGACGGCCGACGCCGATGCCATAGCAACCCATGATGGGATTCTGCAGGCTGCCGTCCTGGGCAACATAAGTCATGAACCAGCGGCCGTCAGGCATAGGACAGATGTCAGCATCAAGGACCTGAACATTTGGATCAGGATATTCAAAGAGAAGCTTTGGCTCTGTTATAAGGGTTGTAAAGTCCTCGTCGGCATAGCTGTAAAAGAGTTTTGTCTTGCTTCCCGGACCACCTTCGCCCTCCGGACGCTCCCGGATCGTGAAGTATACCATCATCTTCTCTTCCTCAGGATCCCAGATGGATTGAGGGGCCCATGCGCAACCGATCTCACTATACTTCTCAGGAAAAAGCTTGTCGATGCGCACCACATTATGCGTCCAATGGATGAGGTCATCAGACTTCATAAATATGAGTCCGCGGTTGTTGCCCCAGCCGTAGTAGGCATCTCTTTCCCATTGGGTATCACGCACTCCTGCCTGCTTGCCGAAGACATGAAGGTCTGTCATCACGATATAGAATGTGCCATCGGGACCTCTCTGGATATGAGGGTCGCGGATGCCTTTCTGCTCAGAGATCTCAGCGCCATTGATGATAGGATCGCTGCCGTTGACTGCGGTAAACTCGTAGCCGTCATAGCTGATGGCCATAAAAAGCGAGTGTGTCGGGTCGTTGAAGTAGGTAAACAGATATGCACCCATCTCGTCTTTCACTGTGCAAGAAACTATTCCCAGACACAGGCAGAACAAAGCACTTAGCTTTGTGCAAATAATACCGATCTTCATAGACTACTCGTAGCTGGTTTCAAAAGCTCCAAGATCCACACCCTTGCCGTTGTATGGGATGCCCACATAGCAACCCTTGTCGATGAGGTCTGAACCCTTCTTCAGGTGCAGGAAATCGATATCAGGAAGACTGCCATCGGCCTTGCGTGGAGCCTCAAGCTGCTTATCATCAATCACATCGATAAAATCATCAGCTGTCACCTCAACACCAAAACCCGGAGTAAATGTATTGTAGACATCCACGCTTGTGCCGAGTCTGGTGACATCTCTCATACCTTCATAAGAAAGAGCGATATTGTTTCTCAGGATGTGGTTAAATCCGTCACAGTCTGTGGCTCTATCCGCACCAGGAAGAATCTGCTGGCTGAGCAGACAGTAGTTAGGATTGTTGCGGTAGGCTGTATTGTTATAGAACTGATGTCCAGCGATCGTGTGGTGGTTGGCATAGAAGCCGTTGATCTTGTTGCGGTAGGCAAGACAATGATGGACAATATTGCCCGGGATAAACTCAGGAAGGTGACTCTTGGTAGGAGAAGCACCATAGCCTCCCATCTTGAAGCCTGTTCCATCACCTGCAGACTCAAACTTGCCTGGCTTGAAGCCGTTGTAGAAAGCCCAACAGTTCTCTACAATCACAGTCTCGGCATTGTTGATGATGTCGTAGCCGTCGTCGCTGTTCCACCAAGCGCGGCAGCCTCTGATCACATTATGGATAGAACCCGCATCACCATGGAAGCCGAAACCATCTGTATTGCCGCCTCTTCCTCCACCGCTCACATCATCGTGGTTGCGATAGGCATCGCAATTAAGCACAAGGTTATATGAGCCTGTGGTCAGGAAGAAGCCGATGGCCATGCCGTCGTGCATAGAAAGCTGCTCATAGATATTATGACTTCCCTCGTTGCGGAAACACTCCGACTGAGAAGCATGCTTGGTGTCTGTTACCTGAGTACCGATAATCTCCAGACCCTTGAAATGAATCCAGGAAGCCCTCACATGGAAGACGAGGATTTTGGCTGCAGTCTTCACTGCTCCAAAAGGAGGCTTGATGTCCTGCATGTCAATGATAGGCCTCTCTCCCGGGTAGGCGAAGTAGTGGATAGGCTTGCCTTCCTCGCCACTCTTTGACACATCATTCATAATGAGCCAGCCTGTGCGCGAAGTATATCTCTTCATGATCTCAGTCTCGCTGTAACGCGCATACTGATCCTCCCTCATGCGGTAGACACCGCCTCTGAAATAGACTGTATCTCCCGGCTGAACAAATTCCTGAGCCTTGTTGAAGGTGGCAAATGGAGACTCGATCGTGCCTTTGTTGGTATCCTTGCCGTCCGGGGCGATATAGTAGGTCTTAGGCGCAGCCATTGCAGCAAGCTGAAGGAACAGACCTGCTGCAACAGTCGCGAGAAGCGTAATATTTCTCATATTTCTTAACGGTTTATTATTCTGCTATCTCGTATCCAAAATAGTTACCCTTGCGGTAATGAGGGATGCCGGACTCCATCCATACCGGAGCAGGCTCACCCTTGAGGTAATGATCAAAGAACTGAGAGAGTCTGATAGAGAGGTCCTTGCGGTTGCGACGCTCCATCAGGTTGTGTGCCTCGTTGTTGTACTGAAGCAACCATGCAGGCTTGCCCAGGCGGCGAAGCGACATAAAGAACTCGATACCCTGATACCATGGCACTGCTCCGTCGTTGTCGTTGTGCATGATGAGCACCGGAGTCTGCACGTTAGGGGCAAAGAAGACTGGCGAATTCTCAATGTAGAGGTCAAGGCCACCGTCCTCCCAGAGGGTCTTGCCGATGCGGCTCTGGCCGTATTCATACTGAGGGATGCGGCTGCTGCCCGACTCCCAACGGATGCCGCCATAGGCGCTGGTCATATTGCCCACCGGAGCACCTGCGCCTGCTGCTGCAAACATATTTGTGCGGGTCACGAGATAGGCTGTCTGGTAGCCGCCCCAACTCTGTCCCTGGATCGCCATCTTGCTCTTATCCACAAAGCTGAACTGCTCGCACATCGCCTCTGCTCCTGCGCAGATGCAATTATATGCGCTCTCACCGGGATGACCGTCATTGTAGACGATATCCGGAACAAATACCACATAGCCGCGGCTCACAAAGAACGGAATATTGACTGTAGAGGCACTTGGCGCCGGAGATCTGTAGTTGTAGAGAGTCTCTGCGTTCTTCTCATAGAAGTAGATCATCATCGGGTACTTCTTGGCAGGGTCAAGGTTTTCAGGAGTGAAGAAAAGGCCCTTGAGCGGAGTGCCGTCATAGGCATCCCAATGTACGAGCTGCACATCACCCCAGATATAATCGTCCTGCTGAGGATTGATGTCTGTGAGCTTGGTCTCTGTCTTCCAATCGTCCTTGGTCACATAGACATCCATAGGGTTACGGAAATTACCCTTGGTATATGCAATCACCTCACTGTCAGCGGCTTTCATCTGACCCGAGTAGGCATACTCAGCAAGGAAACCCTGAGGTGCAGAAGGCTTGGCGATGTCGATGGTCGCCATGCCGTTTTTTGATGTCTTCTCATCAAATGCAGTGAGATATAACTTGCCCTTCTTAGGGAAGGTCTTGATGTTTTGATAGAGGTAAGGATTGGTCTCCCTCTCAAGCTCTACAGGAGCATACTGCACCTGGTTCTTGCGACCTTCGCCTGCTGTGAGGTTGACAGCTTTCTTGCCGTCAAGAGAGAACTTCCACACATCATACTTGTCGGCGATGAGGACATAGTCATTCTCGCCCACCCAACGTGGAGAGCTGACAGGAGTCTTATCCATTGGATGATCGTCATCCTCATCCCAGAATGCTACTCCGGTCTGACCTGTGATATTGACAAACTCCTTATCCTCAATGTTAAATGAGTACCAGTTACCATCTTCGGTGTTGAACCACATGAAGTAAGCGCCGTATGGCGAAGCCGTGAAGCGGCCGCTTACAGCCTCGGCAAGCGGAGTGCGAGAGCCGTCTGCCAGGCTCACAAGAGAAACGTCGGTTCTTCCACCCTGTGCCCACATATCCTCAAGCCAATATTTATCGGTATCCATCGATACTGCATAGTCAAGGGTCGCACCTGCAGGATAAGAGATGCGGTCGTGGCTGTTTGCAGAGAGGGTTACGATCTTGCCCGGCTGGTCAAGATTGATTACGGCGCTTAGGCTGGCTGTCCTTGCACGCACCTTGTCCATTGGCGGCACGGTTTCTTTGTTCCATACCCAGATATCAAGCTGAGCTGCCTCAAAATCTACAACCGTAGTATCCTTGGCCACTTCGTGTGCCTGAAGGGTGAGAAGGATGCGCTTGGCGTCGTTGGAGAATGCCGGACGGGAATTGGCTGCCACAACAAATCCTTCCTGGATGCCGCTGTAGTTCTGAGGGATGATTTCGCTTGTGCGGATTTCTGTCACTGCGGGTGCTCTGCGGGTTGCCTTCTTGAGCACCACCTCTTCTGTGAGGAAGATCGAGTGGCTAGGGGTGCCGTGGGTCTTCTTTTCTTCGTCGGTTGCCATGAAAAGTACCTTGTCGCCCTGCTCGTTAAAGCTCACTGCAGTGTAGGACTTTTTGCCCTCCGAGAGCACCTTGCCTTCGAGCGAAGGCATATCATAGAGGACTACCGAGCTCTTTGAAAGCGAGTCCTTCTTATCTTCTTTGGTGGTAACGACGATGCGGTCGCCGGCCTTTGAGACCTCAACGCTTGCGATGTCCTTGAGGGTATCGATGGCGCCGCTCACGGTATTGATCACAAGGAGGTTGGTCTTACCCTTCTTGTCTTTGGCCTTATCTTCCTGAGTCACATAGATATATGGAGCACTGTCAAAACCCATGTCGCTTGACTTCGCCTCTCCGATCCTGGTCATCTCAAGGGTAGCAAGGTTGATGTAGACAAGAGTGTCTTTAGGCATCTGGTCAGCCTTTTTCTTGTCAATCCTGGCCTGTCGCGTCTGAGCAAACGGAGCCTTGATGGTACACACTGCATAGCTTGCATCCTGAGGCATAGAGAAACGGGTTCCCCTAGGGATCACAAGCTCGCTACCGCTTTCAAGATTGCGGATGATCAACTCGCCGTCACCCTCCTGAGGGCTGACTATGTAGGCGAGGATCTTGCCATCGTTGGAAAGATTTAAGCTTTGCACAGACTGCCAAGAGTCATATGCGTCGTGGTCAAGTGGTTTCTTTTGTGCTGAGAGTTCAGCTACGACAAAACACATCGATGCTACAAGCATCAATTTCAAAAAAACGGTTCTCATATTCTATGGTATTTACTGACTAAACCTCGATTGATGCTTCAAATTCCTTGAGGAATCGCATATCGTTTTCAAAGTAGTGGCGCAAATCATTGACTCTCCACTTGAGCATCGCGATGCGCTCAAGGCCCATACCAAAAGCAAATCCGCTGTACTTGCTTGAGTCAATTCCGCTGGCTTCAAGGACATTAGGGTCTACCATACCGCAGCCCATGATCTCCAGCCAGCCTGTGCCCTTACAGATGTTACAACCCTTGCCGTGACAGATGTTACAGCTCACATCCACCTCAGCCGATGGCTCTGTAAATGGGAAGTATGACGGTCTGAGACGGATTTCGGTCTGAGGGCCAAACATCTCACGAGCAAAAAGAAGGATTGACTGCTTGAGGTCTGCAAAGGTCACACCCTCGTCGACATAAAGTCCCTCAATCTGGTGGAAGATACAGTGTGCACGGGCACTGATAGCCTCATTACGGAACACACGACCCGGACAAACCACGCGGATAGGAATGTTTTCCTTCTCCATCGTGCGCACCTGCACACTTGAAGTATGGGTGCGGAGAAGAAGTGGGTTTGGATGACCTGAAGATACAAAGAAAGTGTCCTGCATATCACGTGCAGGGTGGTTTGGAGGGAAGTTGAGTGCCTCAAATACATGGTAATCGTCCTCAATCTCCGGACCCTCTGCCACATCATATCCAAACTTGCGGAAGATCTGCACGATCTCCTGTCTGACGATAGAAACCGGATGTCTCGAGCCGAGATCCATATCGTCGCCCGGCATGCTGAGATCAAGCTTAGGCGCCGATGCGTCTTGCACCTGGCCGACAGTCTCCTTGAGCTCGTCAATCTTGGCCTGAGCTGCCTGCTTGAGGGTATTGATAGGGCGGCCAAACTCCTTCTTGCCGTCCTTATCCAGCTCTCTGAACTCCTCAAACAAGGCTGTAACGATGCCCTTCTTGCCGAGGAAACGCACTCTGGCTTCTTCTACTTCTTTCTGATTGGAACACTGGAGAGCATCAAGCTCCGCCTGTACTTTCTCTATATCCTGGATTGTCATATCTTATTTGCGTTTAGCTTCTCTTTTATCTCTATTTTTCTTTTCTCTGGCAGCGCCGCTCTTTTCATACTTCGCCCACTGCTTGCTGTCAAACACTTTTTTGTATGCTTGATACATCTTCTCCATCCATTTATCCTGAACTCTGATGTATGCTTCACTGTTACTCACCTTGGCTGCAGTCAAAGCAGCAAGCTCGACTCTCATCTGCTCATAATCGTGGGTCATGATAGAGTCCACGTAGAAAATCTGCCAGTCCTGAAGCTCAAGAAGCTGAGAATAATCCTCGATCTGAGCATCAATAGCCTCGCGTATCTGTTTCTGCTCCTCAAGGTCGTTTTGTGGAGGAGTTTGAGCAAAGGCACACAATGAAAGCAGTAATAAAGCGCTAATACCAAAAAATTTCATAGATTTGTACTTATCGAATCGCAAATTTAATAAATATCAAATAAAATGAGAAAATTAATGCCTTTACTTGTGCTCTTGGGCCTGCTGATGGCAGAGAGCCGCAGTTCTGCTTGTACCAACGTCATCGTTACCCCAGGGGCAAGCAAAGACGGATCAAGTCTTGTTTCCTATGCCGCAGACTCACATTGGCTCTATGGTGAGCTTTATTTCCATAAGGGAGGAAAGCACAAGAAGGGCAGCATGATCGACATCCGCGAATGGGACAGCAACCGCCCGCTCGGACAGATTGCCCAGGTGCCACGCACCTACAAGACAGTGGGCAACATGAACCAGCATCAGCTCATCATCGCCGAGACAACATGGGGCGGAAGACCAGGTCTCGCTGACGAAAACGGCATCATGGACTATGGTTCACTCATCTACATCACACTCCAGAGAGCCAAGACCGCACGCGAAGCCATCGAGACCATCGTGGCTCTCGCCAATGAATATGGCTATCCTTCAAGCGGCGAGTCTTTTTCTATCGCTGATACAAAGGAAGCATGGGTGATGGACCTCGTGGGCAAAGGCACCGGCAACAAGGGCATCGTGTGGGTAGCCCGCCGCATCCCTGACGGATACATCTGCGCACACGCCAACCAGGCCCGCATCAGCACCTTCCCTCTCAATGACCCTGAAAACTGCATGTACGCCCCTGACGTGATCACATTCGCACGCGAGAAGGGATACTTCAACGGCGCTGACAAGGATTTCAGCTTCTGCGACGCATACGCACCGCTCGATTTCAGCGGAATGCGTGGCTGCGAGGCTCGCGCCTGGTCTGCGTTCAACATCCTCTGCGACGGCAAGTTCACCTTCGAGGACGAGAACGGCAACGTCGTGACCAAGGATGCATATGACTACATCGACTACGCCATGGGATGGGACAAGAGCAAGAGGTTCCCTCTCTTCGTGAAGCCGTCGCGCAAGATCAGCATGAAGAATGTGGCAGATGTGATGCGTGACCACTACGAGGGCACACCTATGGACATGACAGCTGATATCGGAGCCGGCGGAAACGCCCTTCCATACAGATGGAGACCTATGGGATTCGAACACGAGGGAAAGGAATATGTCAACGAAAGAGCCATCGCCACACAGCAGACAGGATTCTGGTTCGTAGGACAGTCACGCGGATGGCTTCCGGATGAGATCGGAGGCGTGAACTGGTTCGGATGCGATGATGCGGCTACATCATACCTCACCCCTATCTATACATCCACATACGAGGTTCCGGAGTGCTTCCGCGTAGGTAACGGAGATATGATCACATACTCCCCTACATCAGCATTCTGGATGACCAACCGCGTCGCAAACGCCTGCTACAAGGCATATAACATTATGTTCCCTACAGTCGATGCAGCTATCGACGCCTGGGAGGCAGAAATGGCCGAGGCTGTGCTTAAGGCAGACGAAGAGGCTCTGCAGCTTTACAAGGCGGCACAGGAGAAGCCAAGAAAGAAGATCAAGAGAAACGACAGATGCCGTAAGACCACAGACCCATATTCATCTGTACGTGAATACCTTACAGCTTTCTCTGTCGATAACGCACAGAAGATATTCGACAAATGGGTGACTCTTGAAGAGCTCCTTCTCGTGAAGTTCATCGACGGTAACGTAAAGGCTCAGAACGTGGACGGAAGCTTTGTTACAAACGAGCATACCGATTGCATTCCTGCAAAGATTTCACAGCCTGGCTACACCGACAAATGGAAGGAAATGACAGCCAAGGACCACGGCAGGATCATTGAGGAAAAATAACCACTAATTGGTATTTTCATTGCCTGCAGAGTCCTGTAACTTTGCAGGCAATATTCTATTTATGTACAGAAGATTCATCATATCGCTTCTTGTTGCCTGGATATCCGCACTGCATCTGACCGCCTCACCGGCCCCTGAAACCTTTACTGTAAAGGGTCTGGTTACGGAGGTCGGTTCCGATATGCCGATACCCGGAACTGCCGTAAGACTGGGAAGCGACTACCTCTGGACCATCACCGACACTGACGGAAGCTTTGTCTTCGAAAATGTACAGGCCGGAAAATACGAGCTGGAGGTGTCCTGTCTGGGCTATGTCACGGTGACATCGGAGATAGAGGTCAGCAAAGACATCTCCGGAATAAAGATCAGCCTCAACGAGAATTCTCTTGCCCTTGACGAAGTGGTGGTGACAGCACAGAAGGCTAAGGACGGGCTCAGCACCACCCACAGCCTGGGACGTGATGCCCTGAACCACCTTCAGATGTCAAATATGACAGACGTGGCCGCCCTTCTCCCGGGAGGAAAGACCATCAATCCCGACCTTACGGCAGAGAACTCGTTCTCTCTTCGTGACGGAGGTTCATCCAACGGAAATGCAGCCTTCGGAACAGCGGTCGAGGTGGATGGAGTCAGGATAGGCAACAATGCCTCATTCAACGGAATGAGCGGAGTAGATACAAGAAGCGTAGCCGTCGAGAATATCGAATCCATCGAGGTAATAACCGGAGTCCCGTCTGCTGAGTACGGAGACCTGGGCAGCGGAATTGTGAAGATAAACACAAGAAAAGGACGTACACCGGTAAATGTGACATTTTCTGTAAACCCGCGTACATACCAGGCTTCAGTCTCAAAAGGCATTGACCTTCAGGAGAATAACGGAGTGCTCAACATCAGTGCGGAATGGGCGAGAGCCATCAAGAAACTCATATCCCCTTACGAGTCATACACGAGGACCGGCATAACTCTCAGCTACAGCAACACTTTCAGGAAAGTGCTCCGGTTCGAAGCCGGATTTACCGGCAACATAGGCGGAATGGACACGAAGGATGATCCGGACGCCTTCAAGGGAGAATATGAAAAGGCAAAGGATAATGTCGTCAGAGCCAACACATCCATGACCTGGCTTCTGAACAGACCGTGGATCACGAACCTGAAATTCGATGCCTCGCTTAACTTCAATGACAAGTTCACGCAGG
>CALEJC010000108.1 GCA_937898205.1 uncultured Bacteroidales bacterium | reverse complement strand
CCTTCTCCTCATCGCCATCTTCCTCCCGGAGAGCGTGACAATGGCGTTTAAGGCCGGTTCAGTGCCTCTCAAGTGCGTGTTTATTGCAGCATGTGGTATCTGTACTTCCATCATGTGGGGTGCAATCTTCAACCTCTGTGTCGAGGGACTCGGCAAGTATACTGAGCAGGCTTCAGGTATCTTTATGATGCTTGTGGTAGGTGGTGGCCTCATGCCTCTGGTTCAGCACAATCTTCTCGTGCCTGCAGTCGGCTCAATCAATAGCTATTGGTTTATCATCGCAATGCTTGCATATCTCCTTTACTACTCTGTATGGGGCTGCAAGAACGTCAATAAAGATATCCCTGTAGAGTAATGGAAGAAAAATTTGTAGTCGGCGTTGATGTCGGTGGTCAGACTTCAAAGATCGGTGTGGTCAACGCCGCCGGTGAGATTTTATCGCAATCAGTGATCCGTAGTGACATCTACGGATCTGATGCTGATGCGTTCCTCGCTGCTCTGGCAGAGGCAATCAAGGCAAATATTGCCGATAGCGGCAAGCAAGGCCAGATCAAGGGTGTGGGCGTGGGAGCTCCAAATGCCAACTATTACACAGGCACAGTCTCTTATGCACCAAACCTTGCATGGGCAGCAGATAAGGAAGTTAAGTTTGCAGAGATCCTCTCGGAGAAGCTCGAAGGCCTTCCAGTGACCCTCACCTACGATGCCAATGCGGCTGCGGTGGGAGAGATGACCTACGGCATCGCCCAAGGTCTCAAGCATTTCATCATGATTACACTTGGCACAGGCGTGGGCAGCGGCATCATCGTCAACGGGCAGCTCCTTTATGGTCACGACGGGTTTGCCGGAGAGTTGGGCCATACTAAAGTTGTCCAGGAAAACGGTCGCCTTTGCGGATGTGGTGGCAAAGGCTGTCTTGAGGCCTACTGCTCTGCTATGGGCGTAGCCAGGACTGCACGCGAAGTCTTGGAGAACTCTGATGAGCCTTCGCTCCTTCATAAGATAGGAAATATCACATCAAAAGATGTTTATGATGCAGCAAAGCAGGGTGATGCTGTCGCTATCAGGATTTTTGACTTTACAGCACGCCTTCTTGGCAAGAGTCTTGCAAACTTTGTAGCTTTTTCTTCACCTGAAGCGATTGTGCTCTTTGGAGGACTTGCACGAGCAAAGGAGTTTCTGTATGAGCCGATGATGGAAGCGATGAACGAGAACCTTCTCCATCAGTGGAAAGGAAAGATACAGATACTGTTTTCAAGCCTGAAGGAGTCTGATGCGGCAATCCTTGGTGCGTCGTCCCTTGCTTGGTAGGAAATTTTTAAAACAATTATAAGATATGAAAATCGCAAAGTATTTTGCTGCCCTGGTTATGGGCATTGCAGTAGTGGCTTGTAATACAAACAAGCCTGCAGAAGTAGTAACAGAAGGTGAGCAGGCTGCTGCCAAGGTGATGACAGCTGCCGATTATCTTCCATCAAAAGCATTGACAGACTCAGTGAGCTACCTTATCGGTGTAAACTTCGGTAGCTTCATCAAGGGTTATGACTTCGGTGAGGTCAACTATAGCCAGATGATGAAGGGTATGAAGGATTTCATCGCAGCTGAGGGCAATCCTATGGATCCAAATTTCGCTTCCCAGTTTAAGATCGATCCTAACCTCCTCAATGATATGTTCAATGAGTACCTCCAGAACCGTCAGAACTATAAGACTCTTAAGAATCAGGAGGAAGAGACTGCTTTCCTCACCAAGAATGCCGGTAAGCCAGGTGTTCAGGTGACTGAGTCTGGTCTTCAGTATGAGATCATCGAGCAGGGTAGCAATGACGTTGTTCCCGGTCCAAATGATACAGTTGCTGTAACTTATGTAGGCAAGCTTCTTGACGGAACTATCTTTGACCAGACAGAAGAAGGTCAGGACCCTATCACTTTTGTTCTCAGTGATGTGATCCCGGGATGGACAGAAGGTCTTCAGCTCATCGGTGAAGGTGGCCGCATCAAGCTTTATATCCCTTCACGCCTTGCCTATGGCCCACAGGGTTTCAATCAGATCCCTCCTCATGCAGTACTCACATTTGACGTGACACTTCATAGCGTGTCAAAGGTTGAGAGCATCGTAACTGAGTAATCATTACAAATAATGAAAAAGGACTAAGCAAGCAGCTTAGTCCTTTTTTTATTCGTCGGCGTCGTAGATGAGCTCATCCTCTCCGTCTTCATCTTCTTCGTCATCGTCATCAAAATCATCATCGTCAAAATCATCGTCATCCAGCTCGCCCGGAAGCTTCTTCTTATTGATAGGAAGATCCTCAAAGGCCACATAACCGTTTTCAAACTCAATAGGATCCGGGCCTTTGCTCTCAACCAGAGTAGGAGAAGTGATCCTGTGGTCCGTCTCGCCCTCTAGGGTGATGATGACGCTTTTCTTTGCAACGGTGTCATAGAAGTAGACAAAGCTGCTTATCCCGTTTTTGATTGTGTCTGCGATTGTGACCTGATCCACAGCTCCTTTACCAAGATCTACCAAAGCATACCTGGCGACAACTTCTCCCTGTGCGTCCAATGCCTTGAAAAGGATCGGCTGGTCTGCAGGGAAGTCGAGGTCTGCTCTGATCTGCTTGTGGAATGAATATAATGTGTGCTCTCCGGAGACAAGATATAGTCTGAAAAAGCCTTTAATGCCGGCAAGTGTTATGCGATATTTGTAAACCATATTGCTAAGGTAGTAAATAATTACTAAATTTGATATCTATGAGTCAAAAAGACACATATCTCAGCATAGCATCTTGCTCGGAAGGCCTGTTTAAAGACAATGGGAGCCGTTTTATTGCGCTGGCCTACCCGGTCAGGACAGAGCAGGAGGTAAAGGATATCGTGTCCTCGCTGCGCAAGGAGTATCACGATGCCAGGCATCATTGCTATGCCTACCGGCTTGGTCACGATGGTGCCATCTGGCGTGCAAGTGACGATGGTGAGCCTTCGGGCTCGGCCGGCCGCCCTATCCTCGGACAGATAGACAGCCAGAAGCTGAGTGACGTGCTTGTGGTGGTTGTGAGATACTTTGGCGGCATCAAGCTCGGCATCCCGGGACTGATCAGAGCCTACAAAACATCTACCGCAGATGCCCTGGAGTCGGCTGAGATTGTAGAAAAAATCGCCGGCCACTGGTATAAGCTGGAGTTTCCTTATGAAAATCTTCCCGCGGTGATGAAAGTGCTGAAGGATATGGATTTGCAGCAAAAGAACCAATCCTTCATGAATGATTGCTCACTTGAGGTTTTTGTCAGGCTCACTTTAGAAGATAATTTGATACAGCGAATCGAAAAAATAAGTAAATTTGAAAGAATAATATAGTTCTTGCTATGAAAAAATTACACATTTTCAACGCAGGCCCTTGCCTGCTCCCTCAGGTTGCTATTGACAATACCATTGAGGCATTGAAGGATTTTAAAGGCACAGGTGTGTCTCTGATCTCCATATCTCACCGCACAAAGGGCTGGGACGAGGTGATGGATGAGTGTCGTGCTTTGTGGAAGGAGCTTCTAAATATCCCTGATACACACGAAGTAGTCTTCCTTGGTGGCGGTGCGAGCATGGAGTTTCTCTATGTTGTGATGAACTACCTTGAAAAGAAGGCAGGTTATCTTGATACCGGTGTCTGGGCCAACAAAGCATTTAAAGAAGCCAAAGCAATCGGTGAGGCTGTCTGTGTGGCCAGCTCAAAGGACAAGAACTACTCTTATATCCCTAAGGACTATGTGATCCCTACTGACTTGGATTACTTCCATATCACAACAAACAACACAATCTACGGAACAGAAATCCGCGAGGATATCGATTGTCCTGTTCCTCTGATTGCAGACATGTCTTCGGATATTCTGACAAGAAGAGTGGATGTGAGCAAGTATGCTCTGATCTACGGTGGCGCTCAGAAAAATGCAGGTCCTGCAGGTGTGGCATTTGCAATCATAGAGAAGGCTTCTCTCGGCAAGGTTAGCCGTCATATCCCTTCAATGCTTGACTACCGCAATCATATCGACAAACTCTCAATGTTCAATACACCTCCAGTCTTCTCGATCTTTGTGATGAATGAGACCTTGAAGTGGCTCAAGAGCGTCGGCGGTATCGATGCTATCCACGACATCAACGTGGCGAAGGCAGATAGCCTCTATGCGGAGATCGACCGCAACAGCCTCTTTGTGGGCACAGCAGCCAAGGAGGACCGTTCGATCATGAATGTGTGCTTCGTGATGGCTGAGGGCAAGGAAGCACTCCAGGATGAGTTCCTTG
Organism: uncultured Bacteroidales bacterium; assembly: GCA_937898205.1. Taxonomy (GTDB): domain Bacteria; phylum Bacteroidota; class Bacteroidia; order Bacteroidales; family UBA932; genus Cryptobacteroides. The sequence goes on along the minus strand of CALEJC010000108.1, from coordinate 11,650 downwards.
AGTTTGCCAAGGCTCACGATATCGTGGGCATCAAGGGCCACCGTTCGGTGGGCGGTTTCCGCGCTTCTATCTACAATGCTTGTACTCAGGAGGATGTGGATGCCCTCATCGCCTGCATGCAGGAATTTGAAAAGAAACATCAGTAAAATACCGACACTATGAAAGTCCTCGTTGCTACTCAGAAGCCATTTGCACCCAAGGCGGTCGCAATGATCAGAGAAATTGTAGAGCAGGCCGGATATACCTGTGCTCTGCTTGAAAAGTATACAGATGTTGCAGAGCTCAAAGCGGCTGTGGCAGATGCGGACGCTTTGATCGTGCGTTCGGATAAAGTAACCCGCGAAGTCGTGGAGTCTGCTCCACAGCTCAAGATCGTAGTGAGAGCCGGTGCCGGCTATGACAATCTCGACCTTGAGGCGCTCAGCGAGCATAATGTAGTGGCGATGAACACTCCGGGACAGAATTCCAATGCTGTGGCAGAGTTGGCAATCGCTATGATGATTTACATGTCAAGAGCCCAGTTTACTCCGGCCACAGGAAGCGAGATCAGCGGCAAGACTCTTGGTATCCAGGCTTTTGGCAATGTGGGACGTCTGGTGGGCCAGAAGGCTGCAGCTCTCGGGATGAAAATCAAGGCCATCGATCCTTTCCTCAGCGACGAGCAGATTATCGCCGGTGGAGCAGAGCCTGTGCACAGCCTTGAAGAGCTTTACAGCAGCAGTGATTTTGTGAGCATCCACATCCCTGCGACACCGCAGACTGTGGGCAGCATCGGATATGACCTCATCAGCAAGATGCCTAAGGGATCAACCGTGATCAATACGGCACGCGCCGAGGTGATTGATGAGGCAGGCTTGGAGAAGGTGCTTGCAGAACGCACGGATGTCAAATATGCTGCCGATGTAGCGCCTGGCAATATCGCTGCACTTCAAGAGGCTTGCGGTGTCAGAGTCTTTGCGACCCCTAAGAAGATGGGCGCGCAGACAGCTGAAGCCAATATCAACGCAGGACTTGCGGCAGCATGGCAGATCGTCTCTTTCTTTAAAGAGGGAAATACAAGATTTCAGCTAAATAAAACCAATAACTAAACACAATTAATAACATGGTACGAGTTAAACCTTTTGCAGCTATTCGTCCTCCTAAAAGCATTATTACAGAGGTGGCAGCTCCACCTTATGATGTCTTGAATTCGCAGGAAGCAAAGGCGATGGCAGGCGAGAAATCGCTTCTTCATATCACTAAGCCTGAGATTGACTTTGATCCGATCTTGCCCGATCACGATCCTGTGGTCTATGACAAGGCAGTAGAGAACTTCAAACTTTGGCAGCAGAACGGCTGGCTTGTCAGAGATGAAAAGCCTTGCTATTATGTATATGCCCAGACTATGGATGCACGCACACAATATGGTCTTGTGCTTTGTGCCCATACCGATGATTATGCTGCCGGCACCATCAAGAAACATGAGCTTACCCGCAAGGATAAGGAAGATGACCGCATGACCCATGTGCGCATCCAGAATGCCAACATCGAACCTGTCTTCTTCTCTTTCAAGGACAATGCTGAGCTCTCTCAGATTGTTGACGAAGCAATCAGCAGACCGTCGGAATTTCATTTTGTGGATGAAAACGGATTTGGTCACGAGCTTTGGGTGATTGATTGTGATGAGGTTATCGCTCGCATAACAGAAATCTTCGAGACAGAGGTTGATGCTTTCTATGTCGCTGACGGTCACCATCGCACAGCAGCTGCTGCAAGAGTGGGCGCGGAGAAGCGCGAGCAGAACCCTAACCATACAGGCAATGAAGAATACAACTTCTTTATGGCAGTCTGCTTCCCTGAGACTCAGCTCAAAATCATTGACTACAACAGAGTGGTCAAGGATCTCAATGGTCTCACAGAGGAAGAGCTGATCGCTAAGCTTTCTGAGGACTTTGTCGTTGAGAAGAAGGGCGCAGATATCTACAGACCGGAGGCTTTGCACAACTTCTCGATGTACCTTGCAGGAGAGTGGTATTCGTTTACTGCCAAGGAAGGTCGTTACGACGATTCAGACCCGATCGGTGTGCTTGACGTAACTATCCTTTCTCAACTTGTGCTTGACAAGATCCTTGGCATCAAGGACCTCCGCACAGACAAGAGGATTGACTTTGTCGGCGGTATCAGAGGCCTTGGCGAGCTCTCAAAGAGAGTTGACAGCGGAGAGATGAAGGTTGCTTTTGCCCTTTATCCAGTGTCTATGAAGCAGCTGATCAATATAGCTGATAGCGGCAATATCATGCCACCAAAGACCACCTGGTTTGAGCCTAAGCTCCGTTCAGGTCTTGCAATACACAGCTTGGATTAATTTTTTATGCACATTGACTCTGCGCAAATACACAAGACCCTGAAGGAGTTTTTTGGCTACGACTCTTTTAAGGCGGATCAAGAGAAGATTATCTCCCACCTGATGGCCGGAGGAGACGCGTTTGTCCTCATGCCGACAGGTGGTGGAAAATCTCTTTGCTATCAGTTGCCTGCCCTTCTTATGGAGGGGACAGCCATAGTTATATCTCCTCTGATCGCCTTGATGAAGAATCAAGTCGATTTACTTCGTGGTTTTGAGACGGGACAGTCTTCGGTGGCTCACTTCCTCAATTCTTCACTCTCTCGACAGCAGATAGATGAGGTTAGGGGGGATCTGCTCTCGGGAAGGACCAAACTTCTCTATGTGGCGCCGGAATCGCTGACCAAAGAAGAAAATGTCTCTCTGCTCAAGGAGGTCAAGATCTCTTTCTATGCGATAGATGAGGCTCACTGTATCTCCGAATGGGGACATGATTTCCGTCCGGAATACAGGCGCATCAGACAGATTGTAGAACAGATTGGCAGAGCCCCGATTATTGCCCTCACGGCTACAGCCACACCTAAGGTCCAAAATGACATATTGAAAAACCTTTCCATTCTGGACGCCCAGGTGTTTAAGTCGTCGTTTAACCGACCTAATCTGTACTACGAGATCAGGGATAAGTCCGATCCTGAAAAGGATATCATCAAGTTTATCCGACAAAATCCCGGCAAGTCAGGCATCATATATTGCCTTAGTCGCAAGAAGGTTGAAGAGCTTGCAGAGCTTCTGAATATCAACGGAGTAGCAGCCCTTCCATACCATGCAGGTCTGGATGCAAAGACAAGGGCGGAAAACCAGGATAAGTTCCTGATGGAGGAGGTGAAGGTTATTGTGGCGACAATCGCATTTGGTATGGGTATCGACAAGCCTGATGTGAGATTTGTCATCCACTACGACATCCCCAAGAGCATAGAAAGCTACTATCAGGAGACCGGCCGTGCAGGTCGAGATGGCGGCGAAGGCCAATGTATTGCCTACTACAGCTACAAGGACATCCACAAGCTCGAGAAGTTTATGCAGGGCAAGCCGATCGCCGAGCAGGAGATCAATAAACAGCTGCTTAGCGAGGTGATGGCTTATGCAGAGTCAAGCCAATGCCGTCGCAAGTTGCTTCTAAACTATTTCGGCGAGGAGTATGAGGAGGACAACTGTCATTGCTGCGACAACTGTATCCATCCTAAACAGACATTTGACGGAAGGAAGGAGATGAAGCTTGTGATCGATCTGATCCTCTCTCTTCCTGAGAGGTTTAAGATAGATCATCTGGCCGGTATCCTTGCCGGTAAGGCCAATGCGATAATCAAGTCATATAAGCACGACGAGATTGATTTCTTTGGTGCAGGTAAAGATCATTCCGACAAGTTCTGGTGCACCGTGATCCACCAAGGTATCACTTCGCATCTTCTCTACAAGGAGATTGAGACCTATGGCCTGGTGCATGTGACAGATCTCGGAAAAGAGTTTGCCGCCAAGCCTTGGGCCCTGAAACTCGTTGAAGATAGGGTGTTTACAGATGGCACAGAAGTCGAAGACCAGGATGAGGATGACGGCAGCGCAGCAGCTATCCGTGCAGGCGGAGGCGCCGGAGACCCTATGCTTCTGGCAATGCTCAAAGATCTGCGCAAGGATCTTTCAAAAAGACTCAAGCTTCAGCCATGGATTATCTTTGGAGACCCTACGCTCGAAGATATGGCCACCTTATATCCGATCACCTTTGACGAGTTGAAAAACTGTCAGGGTGTGGGCGAAGGCAAGGCTCACAAATTTGGTGAGGAGTTTATCAAGCTCATCAAGAAATATGTCGACGAAAACGAAATCATCCGTCCTGATGACTTTGTGGTAAAGTCTGCTCCAAACAAGTCTGCCAATAAGATCTTCATCATCCAGAGCATTGACCGAGGGATGGAGCTCGAAGACATTGCAGAGGCCAAAGGCCTGGAGATGCCGGAGCTTCTCACGGAGATAGAGGCAATAGTGGCCAGTGGCATGAAACTCAATCTGGACTACTATATTGAGAATAATCTGGACGAAGATATAGTCGAAGAAATATACGATTACTTTAAGACAGAAGCGACGTCAGACGATGTCGAGACTGCCATACAGGCGCTCGGTCCTGACTACTACGAAGAGGAAGTCAGACTCGTCCGCATCAAATTCCTTTGTGAGATAGCATCGTGATACCGCAGGAAACAGTTGACCTCATATTAGATACCGCTCAGATCGCAGACGTGATCAGCGATTATGTGACGCTCAAGCGTCGCGGGGCCAACTATGTCGCATGTTGTCCTTTCCACAACGAGAAGACACCTTCTTTTTATGTGTCTCCATCCAAGGGCATATATAAATGTTTTGGTTGCGGAAAGGCCGGCACAGCCGTGGGTTTTGTGATGGAGCAGGAGCACTGCTCATATACCGAGGCGCTTCGCTATCTTGCCCGCAAATACAATATCGAAATACGCGAAGAGCAGGAGTCTGCCGAAGATATTGCTCTGCGCCAGCGCAACGAGAGCCTGCTGCTTGTCAGCGAAGAAGCACAGAAGTTCTTCCGTGCTCAGCTGGATACCCAGGAAGGCCGGGCGGTTGCGCGTGCATACTACCAGTCCAGGGGCATCGAGACTCAGACAATTGAAAAATTTGGTCTGGGATGGGCCCCAAGCGGACGCACTGCCTTTGTGGATTATGCTCTTGCAAAGGGATACAAGCCGGAGTACCTCGTTGATGCCGGTCTTGCCGTGCCGGGTGAAGATGGCGCGCTCAAGGACAAATTCCGCGAGAGGGTGATGTTTCCGATACATTCGCTTAGCGGCAGAGTGATTGCCTATAGCGGTCGCACGCTGCGCCAGGACAACCCTGCAAAGTATGTAAACTCTCCGGAAACGGACATCTACATCAAGAGCCGCAACCTGCTGGGTATATATTTCGCCAAGTCTGAGATTTCCAGACTTGACAAATGTATCCTCGTGGAGGGAAATATCGACATGGTGATGATGCACCAGCTGGGCATCTGCAATGTCGTGGCCTCGTGTGGCACTTCGCTCACTATCGAGCAGATCAGGCTCATACATAAGTTCACGGACAACCTCACGATCATGTATGATGGAGATTCTGCCGGTATACATGCGGCGCTTCGAGGCATCACAATGGTCCTCTCCGAGGGGATGAATGTCAAGATCGTGATGATGCCGGAAGGTGACGATCCGGACTCGTTTTCAAGAAGGCACACCCTTGAAGAGGTGCAAAACTTCATCGCATCTTCAGAAAAGGATTTCATAGCATTCAAGACTGACCTCCTGCTTGCTGAAGCTGCAGGCGATCCTCTCAAGAAAGCCAATCTCATCAACGATATCGCAGATACCATCGCACATATCCCTGACGCCGTCAAGCGTTCTGTCTATGTCGAGCACACTGCCGCCAGCTTCGGGATCGAGGCGCAGATCCTTTTTGAGAGGATCCGCACCACCAGGATCAAGCTTCAGGAGGAGGTGATAAAGGACGTAAAGCGTCAGGAGAGAGTTGCAGAGAGACAGACTCAGGAGCAGCCTCAGACACAGACCCCGGTCCAGCCCGTGCAGTCGGGGTGGCCTGAGGAAAACAAATCTCTGGCTATAGTAGAAAAGGAGCTTCTTCATTTCATGCTCAACTATGGTAGAGATGTGCTTGAGTTTGAGACAGATTCGGAGTTTTATGATCAGGAGATACAGCCGAGCGTTACCGACTTCATCAGAGAGGCTCTTGAGTGTGATGACTGCCATTTTGCCAACTCGGCCTATGCCCGTCTATATGACTCATATATAGCATTATATGATCAAGGCCTCTCTCAGGAAGAGATGGTCACCAAACTGCTGAACAGCCAGGACAGGCAGGTGGCGGAGTTGTGTGCCCACATCTGCACCGAGCAGCATCAGCTCACCGTCAAGAAATTTAATGATGCACTCACCACAACCTCTTCGTGGCTCACCAGTTATGTGCCGCGCACGATCCTTAGATATACAGAAAAGAGGGTGGAAGAACACATCAAGAAACTTACCCGTGCTCTAGCACAGGCTTCGATAGAGGAGCAGGAAGATATAATGAAACAGATGGTCTTGCTTCAAAATGCATTACAACGTATCAGAGTTAAATCAGGAAGAGAAAAACAATCATAAATAATGGACAAGAATTATAAAAGAACCCTTGTAACCTGCGCGCTACCTTATGCCAATGGCCCTATCCATATCGGCCACCTCGCAGGTGTTTATGTCCCAGCGGATATTTATGTGAGATATCTGCGTATGAAGGGAGAAGATGTACTTTATGTGTGTGGCTCAGATGAGCATGGTGTGCCTATCACCATCAAGGCTCGTCAGCAGGGCTGCACTCCACAGGATATCGTAGATCAGTATCATAGTATCATCGACAAGTCATTTGCAGGACTTGGCATCAACTTCGACGTCTATGGAAGGACTTCGTCTGAGGTCCATGCCAAAAACGCATCAGAGTTTTTTGAGAAGCTCCATCGTGATGGCAAGTTTGTGACCAAAGAGAGCGAGCAGTACTATGATCCTCAGGCTCAGACTTTCCTTGCTGACCGTTATATCGTGGGTACCTGCCCTAAATGTGGTGCTGAGGGTGCCTATGGTGACCAATGTGAGAAGTGTGGCAGCACCCTCAGCCCTGAGGAGCTCATCAATCCTAAGAGCAAGCTCAGCGGTGCAGAGCCGATCAAGAAAAAGACCACTCACTGGTATCTTCCGCTTCAGGACTATGAGCAGTGGCTCAGAGAGTGGATCCTTGATGGCCACAAGGAGTGGAGAAGCAATGTATATGGACAGGTCAAGAGCTGGCTCGATCTGGGTCTTCAGCCTAGAGCGGTGACTCGTGACCTTGATTGGGGCGTCCCTGTGCCTGTAGAGGGTGCAGAGGGTAAGGTGCTCTATGTGTGGTTTGACGCTCCTATCGGCTACATCTCCAACACTCAGCAGCTCCTTCCTGACACTTGGCAGAACTGGTGGAAGAGCGAGGACTCTCGTCTTGTGCACTTCATCGGCAAGGACAATATCGTCTTCCATTGCATCGTGTTCCCGTCTATGCTCAAAGCCTATGGCGACGGATACATCCTTCCGGAAAACGTCCCTGCCAACGAGTTCCTCAACCTCGAAGGAGATAAGATCTCGACATCCCGCAACTGGGCGGTGTGGGCACACGAATACCTCAATGACTTTGAAGGCAAGCAGGATGTACTTAGATATGTCCTCACAGCCAATGCTCCTGAAACCAAGGACAATGACTTCAGCTGGAAGGACTTCCAACAGCGCAACAATAGTGAGCTTGTGGCAATCTTCGGTAACTTCGTAAACCGTGCGATTGTGCTCACACACAAGTATTTCGGTGGCAAAGTCCCAGCCCTTGGCGAGTTGCAGGAGATCGACAGGCAGACTCTTGCCCAGGTGCCAGAGCTCAAGGCCTCAATGGAGAAGAACCTTGAAAACTATCGTTTCCGCGAGGCTCTCAAAGACGCTATGTCCATCGCCAGACTTGGCAATAAATATATCTCAGACACAGAGCCATGGAAGGTTGCCAAGACCGACCTCGATCGCACAGCAACCATCCTCAATGTATCGCTGCAGATCTGCTGCGATCTTGCGATTGCTTTTGAGCCGTTTACCCCATTTGCTTGCGAGAGACTTCGCAATATGCTCAATGTAGGCCTCAAGGCCGGTGTGGATCACAAGGCAGACCGCGAAGGCTCGGCACTCCATACTTGCTCTGAGGCAGGATGCTGCAATCAGGATAAGGCAGTGGTGCTCGACTGGGAGATGCTCGGACTTGAGACAATCCTCCCTGAGGGACATGAGATCGCTCAGGCTGAACTCCTCTTTGCAAAAGTTGAGGATGCGGAAATCGAAGCCCAGCTCCAGAGATTGCGCGACATCCGCAAGGCCAACGAAGAAGCTCAGAAGGCTGCCGAGGCTGCTCAGGTGGCTCCTCAGAAGCCGGAGTGCAGCTTTGAAGACTTTGAGAAGATGGATATCCGCACGGCCACTGTCCTTGAGGCAGAGAGAGTGCCTAAGACAGACAAGCTTCTCAAGCTCACAATCGATACCGGCATCGACAAGCGCGTGATCGTTTCCGGCATAGCCGAATTCTACAGCCCTGAAGACATGGTGGGCAAGCAGATATGTATCCTTGCCAACCTCCAGCCTCGCAAGATCCGTGGCATCGAGAGCAAGGGCATGATCCTGATGGCAAAGCAGGGTGATGGCAAGATGCGTTTCATCACTCCACAGGAATGTTTAAACAACGGTGCGCAGATTGGTTAAATCTTGGCACGAAACTCGCTTGATGCTTGGCGTTAAAATTTAGCTTATGAGAGTACTTATTGTAGACGACGAGAGATCGATACGCAATTCGCTGAAGGAAATCCTTTGCGATGAAGGCTATAGCGTGGAGACAGCAGAAGACGGAATCGTTGCCTTGTCTCTGGTTGAGAAGGAAAAGTTTGACGTGATCTTCTGTGATATCAAGATGCCGGGTATGGACGGCATCGAGGTCCTTGAAAAAATCACTTCAATGGGCATCGATGCAGCGGTAGTCATGATCTCGGGACACGGAGATATCGATACTGCTGTCGAGTGCATCAAGAAGGGAGCTTTTGATTTCATCCAGAAGCCTCTTGACCTTAACCGTGTGCTGATCACCATAAAGAATGCCGGAGAACGCACTGTCCTCACAAAGCAGAACAAAGCGCTCAAGAAGAAGGTCTATGGCGCAGATATGATCGGCGAGTCTGCACCTATGCAGAAGATCCGTGATATCATCACCAAGGTTGCACCTACCGACGCGAGAGTCCTGATCACAGGACCAAACGGCTCAGGCAAGGAGCTTGTGGCACGCAATCTACACCAGCAGAGTCTTAGAAGCGCCAATCCTTTTGTTGAGGTCAACTGTGCGGCTATCCCGAGCGAACTCATTGAAAGTGAGTTGTTTGGGCACGAGAAGGGCTCGTTTACTTCGGCGATCAAGCAGCATAAAGGCAAGTTTGAGCAGGCAGAAGGTGGCACTCTTTTTCTCGATGAGATCGGCGATATGTCTCTTGCGGCACAAGCCAAGGTGCTAAGAGTGCTTCAGGAGAAGAAACTCTCGAGAGTGGGCTCAGACAAAGATATCGTAGTGGATGTCCGCGTGATCGCTGCAACCAACAAAGACCTTAAGAAGGAGATTGCAGAGGGACGCTTCCGTGAAGATCTCTATCATCGCCTGAGTGTGATCATCGTGGAGGTGCCTTCTCTTGACCAGCGCAGGGAGGATATCCCTATGTTGGTGCAGCATTTCCTTGAGAAGCACACCGAAGGAGGTCGCGCCCGCAGTTTCTCCAAAGAGGCAGTCGAGTTGCTTTGCAACAAGAGCTGGCCGGGAAATATCCGAGAGCTGGACAATGTCGTAGACCGACTTCTCATCTTGGGTGATGAAGTCGTCAGTCCGAAAAATGTTGCTGATTTTGTAAATCTTTAATCAGATTTCTTGACGATAATTGTAAGGCCGTCGCGTAGAGGTATCATCACCTGTTCAACGCGGCGGTCTTCTGCTACCATGTCGTTGAAGTGCAGAAGGCCCTGAGTCTGGGCATCCTTGGAAGGGACTTCCTCAAGCACCTTGCCGTCCCAGAGCACATCATCGGCTACAATGATGCCGCCCACCTTCAGAAGAGGGAAGACAAGCTCGTAGTAGCTGCTGTATTGTCTTTTGTTGGCATCGATAAAGACAAAATCATAGTAGTGGAGTCTGTCTGCAAAGCTCTCCAAGGTCTCGATCGCATCTCCGATGTGAAGATTGATCTTATCCTCCACTCCTGCCTTCTCCCAGGCCTCTCTCATCAAGTCCTCAAGCTCATCATTGAGCTCAAGAGCGTCGATGCTGCCGCCCTCCTTCAGGCCCAGGGCCATGCAGGTGCTGGAATAGCCGGTAAATGAGCCGATCTCCAGGATCTTCTGTGCTCCGGAGATCTCTACCAGCAGCTTGAGCAACTCGCCCTGCACGCTGCCTGAGAGCATGCGTCCGTAGTTGGTGCGCAGGTGTGTCTGCTTCTCCAGCCAAGACAGCATCTCGGAAGGAGTGGAACTGTGTGTCTTGAGGTACTTATTGAGCGATGATTCCATCTCTATTTATAAAATGTTTGATTTCTGACTCTGTAAAGGACGCATCCTTGCTTCCACGATATTTTGCTTTTTTGTAGTAGTAGAGCTCATGGCTGTCTGCTGTGATGAGCATCTTGTAGCAGTAGCTTCTTTTGCTGATCTCAGTGGGTGCGATGCAGATTCCGACAAGTGTCCCCGGGGTGTTGTTGAGATATTGTTCATCTGCCTTCTCCGGGTCAAGGTAGATGGTTTTGAAGGATAGGTTGGAGCTGTTGTAGTGCTTCAGTCCGCTATAGGCAACCTGGTCGGCAAGCATCGCATCCTCTACAAAAATCTGCAGGATGTCTACAAAAGCTCCCATGAAGATGAGCTCTCTTCCGCTCGGGTCTCCGACGCTGGCAAACGGGACTCTGACCACTTCAAACGGACGTTTAAACTGGTTGTCGTCTTCCTCTTTGCCGCCTTTGGAAAGCGTCAGAAATGCGATGCCGTCTTCCTCTACGAGGTTGATGAAATAAAAATTGTTGTCGGTCTTCAGCTTGTCATACTCCGCCGGAGTACAATGCTCATAAGGAGAAATCCTCCATCTTAGGGCGATCTCTTCTCTTAAAGCGATGCCTAAAAACGAGTTGCCGTCGATTACGACTTTGGTGGTGCGGATAGGAAAATCCTCAAGTCTGGCTTTGCGTGTATAGACTTTTCCTTGAGAAAAAGCGTCGATGGCACATAGCAGAAAAGCCAGTAAAATAAAAATATGTTTTGCTGTATTTTTCACATTTCAAAGTTACGAATTAATCATTACATTTGTATTCTATGTCAGAATATATTGTATCAGCACGCAAATATCGTCCCGACAGTTTTGAAACGCTTGTCGGACAGGATAATATAGCCAAAACGCTCAAAAACTCCATCCAGAGGGGTCAGCTCGCACACGCCTACCTTTTCTGTGGCCCGCGAGGTGTCGGCAAGACCAGTGCGGCTCGCATCTTTGCCAAGACCATCAACTGCGAGAACCCCGGCGCTGATCTTGAGCCATGTGGCCAATGTGAGTCATGCCTGTCCTTCAAGGAGGGCCGCTCATATTGTATCCATGAGCTTGATGCGGCTTCAAACAACGGTGTAGAAGATATCAAGAACCTGATGGAGCAGG
>CALEJC010000107.1 GCA_937898205.1 uncultured Bacteroidales bacterium | reverse complement strand
CTTTTGAATTTCTGCTTCCGGGTATATAGTTGTCCATCCAGTTAAGCAGAGCATCCAGCGGACGCAAGTTACGTTTAAGAACTCTTAAACCAATTATCAGCAATGCTATCAAGAGTACAAAGAAAAGAAGTATAGTCCACCATAAGACATGCTCTACAAGAACATCCTGTTCAAAGGTGGGCATAGATACGGTTATTTCATAGTATTGGCCATTATTGTCCATAAAAACCTGTCTTCTTATGCGCGAACTGGCAAATTCCTGCTGGCTCTTTAAAAACGCTTCTGCTTCATCGTAAACAGCCTGTGGATTTTCTGCAGCATAATCTGCAGTTACCTCTCTTATGTAATAGGTGTTGTATGCACCATTGAACCTATCCGGCATTTCATCTCCCGACAGCTTGCGTAAAATAATGTTTTCGGTGTAGTCTTTAAGAATAAGGTCTGTATCAGCATGAATTTTTCTGGTCATGGTACTGTAAGATAACCATCCCCACAGGCCAAGAGTAATAACCAGTGGCAGCATAAGCGATAGCATTATTTTATAGACAAGTTTCATCTGGTTTAAGGTTTTATAAGTTTGTATCCAAATCCGTAAACAGACTTTATCTCAATATCGGCACCGGCTTCAGACAATTTTTTGCGCAGGTTTTTCATCTGTGCATATACATACTGGAAGTCGTCTGACTCGTCAGCATGGTCGCCCCATACGGCTTCCGCAAGCACCGCCTTATCCACCAGGTGTCCCGGACGCATGAGGAAATACTTCAAGATATCAAACTCTTTTTTGAGTAGGGTGACATCCCGGCCGTCAATAGTGAGTCGTTGCGAAGCTTCATAGAGTGTGACATTGCCCGCTTTATAGCTGAGTTCTCCGGCATTTCTGCTGCGACGGGTGACGCTGCGGATGCGTGCGGCCAACTCTGCGATGTGAAATGGTTTGGCGAGGTAATCATCAGCTCCGAGCTCAAGACCTCTGATCTTGTCTTCAATTGAGTCTCTTGCAGATGTAATGATCACATTTACAGGGTTTCCTGAACTTTTGATCTGAGAGAGGATGTCAAGACCGCTTCCGTCAGGCAAACCAATGTCAAGAATCACGCAGTCATAGCTATAGACGCTGAGTTTGTCTTCAGCAGCCCTACATGTAGACGCCGTTTCTACTATATAGCCCTCTTTTTTTAGAGTGCTCGCCATTATCTCCTGAAGAGAGATCTCATCTTCTATGATAAGTAACTTCATGCCTTCAAATCTTGCCTACATTTGCTACGGTAGCCTTGGTAAACCTGATGAGCTCTGCAGGAGAGATCTCGATCTGCAGTCCTCGGACTCCGGCGCTGACGTAGATGGTATCATGGTCTAGCGCTGTCGAGTGGAAGTAGGTAGGAAACGGTTTCTTCATCCCGATAGGGGAGCAACCTCCTCTGATATAGCCGGTTACGCTGAGAAGGTCTTTCATCGGTATCATCTCCACCTTTTTGTTGCCTGAGGCTTGGGCAAGAGCCTTAAGGTCAACCTCAGCATTGCCAGGCACCACACACACGATGTGGCCGCTCTTGTCTCCGTGAAGCACCAATGTCTTGAACACTCGAGAGACATCCTGCCCAAGGCAATCTGCAACATGCTGAGCAGCAAGGTCGTGTTCATCGACCTCATAGGGGATGAGCTGGTAATCTATGCCGGCCTTATCTAGAAGTCTGGCCGCGTTGGTCTTCTCGGTTTTCTTTGCCATATTCAAAGCGAATATAACATATTTTGTAACTACCTGCAAAAATTGTATTTTTGGACCACCAGATAGACCGATATGAATAAAGTAAAGATTACCGCAATGCGTCGGTGTCAGTATCCTGACCTGATGGCACAATATGAAAACCCCATTGAGCACGCATGCGAAGTGTGCTTGGGACAGTCTTGGATCAGCGAGGATGGACAGAAGCCGGAAGGCCTTTGTTCAGAGGCATGGAAATGTATGAAAGAGTTTGTGGAGGCTCTTGCAAGGGGAGAGGGTAACTTCTTTGACGGATGGATGAAAAATCCCTACAGCGCCATGGTCAGCTGCAACGACGGCTTCCGTCCTGTGAGTTTCTATCTGGAGACTCAGCTCAATGCCCATAATAAAGAAGAGCATCCACCTATGCATACCGCAGAGCATATTCTGAATGCAACAATGGTCGCAATGTTTGGCTGCCCTCGTTCGCGCAACTCACATATCGAGAAGAAAAAATCCAAATGCGACTATATTCTTGCGCAAGAGCCGTCGGCAGAGCAGGTTGCAGCAATTGAAGCAAAAGTCAATGAGGTCATCTCGCGCAATGTCGATGTCACAATCCAATATATGACCCGCGAGCAAGCAGCGGCAATCGTCGATCTAAGCAAGCTCCCCGAAGATGTCTCGGATACCTTAAGAATCGTTAGGATAGGGGATTACGATGCTTGCGCATGCATCGGTGCCCATGTGGCTAATACGCGCGAAATCGGAAGCTTCAAGATCCTGAGCCATTCATTCTCCGATGGGGTCTGGCGTCTCCGCTGGAAGGTAGCTTGATGCTTTGAGCGGCTCGTCTGTCGTGATATAATCCACGCCAAGTTCAACAAATCTCTGTATCAGGCTGTCTCGATTGACAGTCCATACACTGACGCTCATGCCTCTCTCTCTAGCCTGGGCATACCATTTCGGTTTCAGGTCAAAGAGGTGGAAGTTGTAACTCACGCCGTTAATCCCGTGCTGAGCGAGTGCCCTCGGACTCTTGGTCAGTCCAAGGTACTGCACCGTAAAATCAGGAAGCATGCCCGCAATCTGCTCACACATCCCGAGGCTGAACGAAATAAACATCACGCGGTCGGGGGAGAGAAGACCGTGTTCCTGGAGCTTGGCAATTGACAGGCGGACGAAGAAATTTTCCTTTTCTGGAGTAGAGAGGGATTTTAGTTCATAGACCAGTTTTGTCTGGGGATACTTCTTGGCCTGCTCAAGAAATTCGTCAAGGGTCGGGAGCTTTTCTCCGTTTTCCAAGCTGTAGTCTTTAATGTCAGAGTACCTTTGCTTGTCCACTCTTTTGCCGTTGATCTTCTTATCGTGGTAGAGCACCAGGACACTGTCAGAAGTCATCTGCACATCAAACTCGCTACCCCAGAATCCTTGCTCCTGGGCGCACCTTAAAGCGGCTACAGAGTTCTTTGCAAACCCCGCTTCCGGGCAGTTCCAGTAGCCTCTGTGGGCAATGATTTCTGTCCTATGTTGGGCATTGGTGAAGACGGGGATCAGAAGCAGTAAAATGCCAAAGAAATATCGTGAAAACCGCATAAAATCTTGTGAAAATGGTTACAAATGACACCTAACAAAAATGTTACGAGTAGAAACAAATATGTTTTATTGTCTGTTTATTAAGATGTTACGTGTTTAGTGATGTGATTGGCCAAAAATTTGAGCGCAGCCACCGCAAATTTGCGGATATTGCCTGTTCTTCCCTCATCACAGTGAAAAATCATGGTTTCTGTGCCCCATTCTGAGCTCACTCCGATGCACACTGTGCCCTCTGGGAAGTGCTCGTCTCCGCCTTCTGCGAGGCCGGTTGTAGCCACTGAAAATGTGCTGCCTGTGAGAGCTCTCACGCCCTGGGCCATAGCGCCTGCAACTTCGGTACTGACGACTCCATGCTCCTTGATCAGACTATCCGGAACGCCGAGGACTTTTTCTTTTACGCTGATTGCATAGGAGGTCACGGAGCCTAGGTAATACTCCGAAGATCCGGATACCATTGTGATGAGGTGAGATATCTGGCCGCCGGTGCATGACTCAGCCGCACTAAGTGTATAGCCACTTCCTTTAAGGAGCACGGCTATCTTATTTTGTATCTGCATGTGATAATTTTTGTTTAAGTAGATAATTTAGGGTTTTATCCACGACACTTGGACCTTGTCTCACCAGACCGGTGCGCATCTCTACAAGGCTGGCGCCTGCCGTGAGTGCTTCATAGGCAGCCTCAGGGGAGTCGACATGTGTATTGGCAATGATGGTCATCATGCCCTTTGAGTACTCCTTTATATACATAATATGCTCCAAAGAACGCGTTTCAATGCCGTCTACGCTGTTTAACAGGCAGAAATCTATGATTCGCGCAAGCGACTCAAGATTGACAAACTCCGGGATTTTGAGCACTATAGGCTTGTAAACCTGCTCTGCCAGGCGTGCTTCCAACAGTGAATTGAGATATTCGACGCTTGGATCCGCTGACACATCTATTACAAAGAAGTCAAAAAAGTCGTAGCCAAGAGTAAATGCTGTGAGGTAATCATCATCAATACATGCCGCAAGTATATCATCCTGAGGATCATTTTTAATGTGATTAATGGCTCCTTTGATGCCTTCAGCATTGACCGGTCCAATCTCTACAAAGCTGAATCCCAAATCGTTAAGGTCATTATATAGGGTTCCGTGTATATCCAGACCGGCTCCCAGCCCAACTGGGTTATAAAACTGAAGGCCAAAGACCTCTCTCTCCAGTCCCTCCGGGCGGTTTTTGTAGATATAGCGGTTTATAGTCCTTAGAAAGGGGATTTTGCCGACAAGGTGGAAATAGCGCATACTGATCCTTGACGCTCTGTCAAGATCCATGCGACGAAGTATAGGCTTCAATATGATATCGTATACACCCATAGGATGTAAAATTACTAAAAAAATCTGAAGCTTATACCAGTTCCTGGAAGGTTCCGTCTGTGTAGAAAACCAATATTTTAGATATACTGCGCTGTGTTGTAGGTTGTTGCGCTTTACTATCTAAAGTATTTACTTTAGATACGGCGGATTCGGTGGCAATTTCTGAGAAGTCTTGAATCTCCTCAGTAAAATTGATCTGTGATGGGATTTCTTCAACTACAGAATGTAGGTCATAAAGCGTTGTAGTGGGGGTATTGTACATTCTGCCTTTGCCGGAGATCAACCATTCGATGTTTAAGGCAGGGAATCGGTTGGTCATATTAAGGATAAAATCAAATCCCGGCTTGTTACGTCCGGAGAGGATGTGAGAGACACTGGCTCTGGCTACTCCCAAAATCTCAGCTAGCTGAGACTGGCTGATATTTTCTGCGGACAAAAATTGTTGAAGACGTCTGTTCATATTTCTAACATAATTTTTACAAAAGTAACTATAAAAATGTAAATAAACAAGTTTTACACAAGTTAACAGTTAACAAGCGGTTGATAGATTGTGGATAAAAATAAGGTTATTAACATTAAGTAATGATTTTAATAAAGCTTATAAAATCATTGATTATCGCATATTTATAGTTTATAATATTATGTATTTATGTCCGATTTATCCACTTTACAGGAATTTTACCGACACAAAGCAGAAGAAAAGATTTAGATAAAAGATATAAAACGTTGATTTACCGCAAAATAGACACTATAATAAACACCCATAAGAAACACTTATTTAACTAAAATTAAATTTTTTGTAACCGGCGTGAAAAATATGTGAAATTTACAAAAATATGCAAGTGAATTTACATTTGTATTAACAAAATGTTACATCAAAGAGCTGTTTTGTATGTTACAAAAGTATTCACAGAGATTGACAGCTTATGTCAGGTAAAAGCGTTTCAGAATTAAAAATTTGATAACTTTTGCACTAAAGTCATCGAGTTTTGAAGAAATGGATGACTATTATTTAGTAAATTTGTATTATGATACCTTCAATACATATAGAAGACTATAATTACAATCTGGAAGATCACCGCATCGCTAAATATCCTCTGGCACAGCGAGATGCTTCCAAATTGCTCATCTATAATAACGGTACGATTGAAACACGATCGTTTAGCGAACTTCCTGGCAATCTTCCTGAGGATGCCATGATGGTTTTCAACGATACTAAGGTTGTCCCCGCACGTCTTTTCTTCCGTCGCAGCACCGGCGCTCTGATTGAAATTTTCTGTCTTGAGCCTCATGAGCCCAATGATTATAACATCTGTTTTGCTTCCACATCTTCATGTGTGTGGAAGTGTGTGATCGGCAATGCCAAGCGCTGGAAGGATGATATCCTGGACTACGATGTGACAGATGGTCCCCTCAAGGAGATCTGCCTTCAGGCAAGGCTTCTGGAGCGTGACGGGCAGACAGGATTGGCGGAGTTTGGCTGGCAAGGTGGTGAGGCTTTTTCGAGCGTGCTCGAGCACTGCGGCAATGTGCCGATTCCGCCTTATCTGTGTCGCAAGACGGAGGCGATAGACCTTGAGCGCTACCAGACTACCTATGCGCGTATTCGCGGCTCTGTGGCCGCTCCTACTGCCGGATTGCATTTCACAAAGGAGGTGCTTGAGCAGATCGGCAATCGTGGTATTGACATCCAGCGCGTGTGTCTGCATGTAGGTGCCGGTACCTTCCTGCCTGTCAAGAGCAGTCTGGTGAGCGAGCATTCGATGCATCGTGAGCCGTTTGTGGTGATCATTGATCTGCTTCGCCGTCTGAGCCGGTGCGAGAAGAAAGTGATTGCCGTGGGTACCACTTCGGTGCGCACTCTTGAATCGCTGTATTACGCCGGGGTGAGTTGCATAGAAAATGGTAAGCCAGAAGAAGTGCAGCAGTGGGCTCCTTATGAGAGAGACTATGAATATCCGACTTCTGAGGCGCTTTCTGCGCTTGTGCAATGGCTGGAGAGCCAGGGGCTGCAGGAGTTGAAACGCATAATCGTCGTACCCGGCTTCCGCTTCCGCATCGTGGATATGATGGTAACTAACTTCCACCAGCCGCAAAGCACTCTGCTGCTGCTCATTTCGGCATTTGTCGGAGGCGACTGGAAGAGCATCTACGATTATGCTCTTGCACACGATTTCCGTTTCCTGAGCTACGGCGACAGTTCGCTTTTGTTTAGAAAAGATTAGACGATGGAGAAATTTAAAGATATCAGTCCTTATACCGACGAGCAGGCGCGTGAGGCGTTTGCAAGGATTGCAAAACATCCGATGCTGCCTGTCGCGTCGATGTTTCTTTTTCCCAATCAGCCGCTAAACACATTTAACAAGCTGATTAAGGACATTAAGACCGTGGACGAATTCCAGGCCGTGGTGATGGAGCGTCTTGTGAGCGCTTGCATCGACCGCAGCAGCTCCGGCTTCACGGTGAGCGGCATCGAGCATCTCAACCCTGAGAAGCGTTTTCTGGCGGTGTCCAACCATCGCGACATTATCCTTGATCCGGCGCTTGTGCAGTGGACGCTTCTTCGCGAAGGAATTCCGTTTACTGAGATCTGCGTGGGCAGCAATCTGCTTCAGGGACAGCTGGTTTCGGATCTTCTGCGCAGCAACCGCATGATAAAGGTGATCCGCGGCATCTCCGCTCGCGAGATGTATCTTTCTTCAAAGCTGCTGTCGTCATATATTAGAGATGCCGTGAGTTCGGGCAGGAGCTCAGTGTGGATCGCGCAGCGCGAAGGTCGTGCCAAAAACGGTCTTGACCTCACAGAGCAGGGCTTGCTGAAGATGTTTGATATGAGCGGCAGCGGCGATTTTCAGAGCAATTTTGAAGCGCTGAACATCGTGCCGATGTCGATTTCCTATGAATACGAATCCTGCGACATCCGCAAAGCACGCGAGTTGCTGATTGCGCGCAGCCAGAAGTATGTCAAGAAGCGCAATGAAGACACCCATAGTATTATCACCGGCATTCGCCAATGGAAGGGCGGGATGCATCTGCACATCGACGAGCCGCTGACCGCAGAAGAGATTGCGCAGGCTGCCGGTTGTGACAAGAACCTGCGCTATCAGGCGCTTCGAGGCATCCTTGACCGCCGCATCATCAAGGGCTACCATCTCTGGAAGACCAATTATATGGGCTATGACTTGATGACTGGGACAAATAAGTATGCTGACAAGTACTCGGAATCTGATCTGGCGGCGTTTAAGGCCTACACAGAGCGCAAACTCAACAAGGTGGAGCGGCGTCTTGATCGGGCTGCTTTGAGGCAGATCTTCTGGGAGATCTATGGTAATCCGGTTTTAGCCAAGGAGAAGATCAATGAAGCCTGATGTAGGGTTTGTCAGAGAGAGATTCCAGTCTTTTAATGAGTTGATCTTTGAAGGAGAACTCCCTGATATAGAAATAATTATCAGCAAGTCCAAGAGTTTTCTTGGACGTCTTGAGTATAAACGTCGCAGGCGTCTTCTAGGGCGTGTGGAAGTGTATGATCTCAAGATGAGGGTGAGTGCGCGGGTGGATATGCCGCTGAGCGAAGTGGAGGATACGATCATCCATGAGATGATCCATCTTTATATCCTGGTCAAGGGTTTGAAGGACAGTTCGACACATGGTGAGGTATTCCGTCGGAAGGCAGCAGAAATCAACGAGCGCTACGGGCGCAATGTGAGCATCTCTCATCGTTTTACCAATGAGCAACGAGAAGAATTGATGGCTTCTATGAGGGTAAAGATGCGGATTGTGGCCCATGTGACCCTCTCTGATGGACGCTGTGGCGTGAAGGTGATCCCTGATAGTTCTAAGAGCCTGTCCCGTTTTAAGAGAGGTGTGCGTTTGTGGGCTGATATACAAGGAGTTAGATATTATAAAAGCAATAATACTTTTTTTAATCGCTATCCGTGCTCGTCGGCACCTAAGATCCAGCTGATAGAGGAGTCTGTCTTGCTGGAGCAGCTGGTAGGGGCGGAGAGGATAGGATGATATTTATGGCTGGTATGAAGGATAAGAAGATTGGAATTGCATTGCCGGTGCTTTTGGCGCTGAGCATGGCACATTTTATAAATGATCTGCTGCAGGCGACGGTGGCTTCTACATATCCGATTTTGAAGTCAGATCTGGACTTGTCGTTTGCTCAGATCGGTGCTATTACCTTTGTCTATCAGATTGCCGCATCGGTGTTTCAGCCGCTTGTGGGGATGTTTTTTGATAAGCGTCCGTTCCGTGGGAGCATCATGCTGGCGACTACATTCACTATGCTGGGCATCATCGGTTTGGCTTTTGCGCCAAGCCTGCCTTTAGTGTTTGCGTCTGTGTTTACGGTAGGGGTGGGCTCGTCGATTCTGCATCCGGAAGCTTCGCGCATAACTTCGCTCGCATCAGGAGGAAAGAGGGGATTGGCACAGTCGATCTTTCAGGTCGGCGGCAACTTTGGCGGGTCGGTGGGACCTTTGCTGATTGCGCTGATCGTCTCTCCGTATGGAAGGCGTAACATATTGTGGTTCACGCTGTTTTCTATGGTTTCTTTTGCCGTTACCGCCTACATCGGTCGCTGGTTCAAGGGCTATCTAGCAAGCCATGACAATAATTCAAAGTCTTCAGGCTACAAGCCCAGACCGCTGGGACTTGCTGCTACTGTGGCTGTGATCGTGATTATATGTATCTTGATCATTTCAAAATATATGTACCTTGAGGGCATCAAGAACTTCTATACATTCTACTTGATTGAGAAATTTGGCGTCAGCATCCAGGCATCGCAACTGATGTTGTTTGTGTTCCTGTTTGCTACGGCAGCAGGCACGCTTGTGGGTGGTCCGCTGGGCGATAGGATTGGACGTAAGTGGGTGATACTCCTGTCGATAGCCGGAACTGCTCCGTTTTCCTTGGCACTGCCTTATGTGGGCCTGCCGGCGACAGTGATTCTTAGTTTCTGCTCCGGATTTGTGCTTTCGTCGGCATTTCCGGCAATCTTGATTTATGCTCAGGAGCTGCTGCCAAACCGTCTGGGTCTCGTTTCCGGATTGTTTTTTGGCTTCGCATTTGGCATCGGTGGCATTATCTCGGCCATTTTGGGCGCGCAGATAGATATACACGGCATCGAGAGCGTCTATCGCATCATCTCGCTGTCTCCGCTCATTGGTCTTGTGGCAGTCTTCCTTCCTAAGCTAAAAAGGTAATGTTACCTAATTTATATTATGTTAAGTTGTTACTTTGGAAGAGTCTTCAATAGCCCTAAGCAAGCACTGTAGATATCCTGATATGCAGTTTCAAAGTCTCCAGTATACCAAGGATCTGATACACTTTGGTATGGTTTGCCGGCATACTCCATCAGATAATGCACTTTCTGCATGTCTTCCTGCTTGATGATGCGCGAAATCAGCCTCTCGTTGGAAGAGTCCATGATGAGGATAAGATCGGATTCGGCAGCTTCGGCTGCGCTTATTCTGTGTGCCTCATGTGATCCAAACGGAATGCGGTGCTCGCTGAGCTTGCGAGCCGCCGGCGGGTATATGCCATTGCCTTGCTCTTCGTAAGACACAGCAGCAGAGTCTATTACAAACTGATCTTCAAGACCTGCCTTTTTTACCAGATCCTTAAATATAAACTCCCCCATCGGACTCCTGCAAATATTTCCGTGGCATACAAACATTACCTTCTGCATATTAACTCAGTTTTAGACCCTAAAATTACTAAAAATTGGCTAAATTTGCCGTTCTATTAAGCAATTAAGATGGCAAGACACAAACTTGATTTAGTCCTCACCAATATTGAGATTACAGCAGTTGCCGCTGAAGGCAAATGCGTCGCACACACCCCGGAAGGTCAGGTGGTATTTGTAGAATATGCAGTCCCCGGAGATGTTGTGGATGTGAGAGTTATAAAGAAAAAGAAAAACTTTATCGAAGGTCGCATTGAGCGCATCGTCAAGCCGTCCGAGCACAGACTTGAGCCGTTCTGCAAGCATTTTGGAGTCTGCGGCGGTTGCAAATGGCAGCTACTCCCCTACGAAATGCAGCTTCAGGCAAAGCAAGCACAGGTATTTGACCAGCTCTCGCGCATCGGACACCTGGAGTTGCCGGAGATCTCCCCTATCATCGGATCAGACAAAACCAAATATTATCGTAACAAGCTAGAGTTTTCTGCCTCGGACAAAAGGTGGATTCTTTCTGAAGAAGACCCAACGCAAATCCCTGAAAATGAAAGACAAGGACTTGGATTCCACGTCAGCAAGTTCTTCGATAAAGTGCTTGATATTGAGAAGTGCTATCTTCAGGAGGAACCATCAAACTCGATACGTCTCTTCGTCAAGGACTATGCCCTGTCACGCGGCATAACATTCTATAACCTTAGAGAAAACACCGGCCTTTTCAGAAATATGTTTGTAAGGACCACAGAAGATGGGCAGGTGATGCTTATAATCTGCTTTGCAAAACACTTCGAAGGCCTTGAGGCTATGCTTGATGCTATTGCCGAGAAGTTTCCTCAGATCACTTCCCTGTACTATATCATCAATCCAAAGCTCAACGACAGCATCTCTGATCTCGAATGTTTCCTCTACAAAGGAGATGAAGCGATCTATGAAACGATGGAAGGTCTCAGATTTAAAATTGGTCCTAAATCGTTTTATCAGACCAATGCTCCTCAGGCATATAAGCTTTACAGCGTTGCTCGCGATTTTGCTTCGCTCTCTGGCTCGGAGGTGGTTTATGACTTGTATACAGGCACAGGCACCATCGCCCAGTTTGTGAGCTCAAAGGCAAGCAAAGTGATTGGTATAGAGTATGTTCCGGAGGCAATAGAAGATGCCAAGACCAATACCCGCCTCAATGGCATCACCAATTGCTCTTTCTTTGCCGGTGATATGAAAGATATCCTCACAGCCGACTTCATCAAGCAGCATGGAAAGCCGGACGTGATGATTGTAGATCCGCCAAGAGCCGGAATGCATCCTGATGTTGTCAAGACAATTATGGATGCGAGCCCTGACAGAATCGTCTATGTCAGCTGCAATCCTGCATCGCAGGCAAGAGATCTGGAATTGCTGGCTCCATTGTATAAAATTGTGGCTGTACAGCCCGTTGACATGTTCCCGCATACTCATCATGTGGAAAATGTCTGCAAACTTGAAATTAAGAAATAATGCTACTAGAAATCGTCTTATTGATTGCCGGACTCGCTCTTATTGTGTTTGGCGCTGAATGGCTGGTCGATGGTGCAAGTTCCGTTGCAAGAAAAGCCGGCCTTAGTGAATTTGTAATCGGTTTGACCATCGTTGGTTTTGGAACAAGCTGTCCGGAACTTGTCGTGAGTCTTACCGGTGCGCTTCAAGGAAATGCCGATGTAGCAGTCGGAAATGTAGTCGGCTCAAACCTGTTTAATACCCTGCTGATACTTGGTGTCACAGCTTTGATTTCGCCTCTGGTCATTACCAGAAATAATGCCCGTAGAGATATCCCTATTACACTTCTGGCAACAATTATCTTGGTGGTAATGTCTTTAGTGGGCAACAATATTACTCGTTTTGAGGGTGCTATAATGTTGATTCTCTTTGCATTATATATTTATTCCTGCTTTAAGACCGATACTGGTCTTGATGACGAAGAAGACGCACTCAAAAAAGAAAAGACAGTTTTTATCTCAATCATATTTATCCTGGCAGGTCTTGCCGGACTGATCTTTGGCGGACAGCTCTTTGTGGACAATGCCACACTTCTTGCAAAGCAGCTCGGAGTGTCCGACAAGGTGATAGCGATTACTCTGCTTGCCGGAGGCACTTCCCTACCGGAACTTGCTACTTGTGTGGTTGCTGCTGTAAAAGGCAAAGGACAACTTGCTCTGGGCAATATACTTGGTTCAAATGTGTTTAATATCCTTTTGATCTTAGGCACTTCCGCCGCTATTGTGCCTCTCTCAACTGCAGCCATGGGACTCGTCGACCTCGCTGTCCTGCTCATGAGCAGTTTGATGCTTATTTTGTGGACAGTCACAGGAAGCAAGAATAAACTTGACAGGTGGGAAGCTGTCTTGATGGTCCTTATGTATCTGGCCTATATTGCCTACCTTTTTGTCAAGGTTTAAAGGTCAGAAACTCAAGCAAATAGAAATATTAAGAGCAGAGTAGAGAGCATGGTTGCTCAGTATTCTCTCTTTTGGAATATAGCCGACTCCTTCAGGGTTGGCAATATTTGGTCTATCATAGAAGGCTGATATACTGAGGATTATATCCAGGCTGTGTTCAGGACTGAGCATCAGATGAAAGCCCTCTCCCACTGCTCCGGTCAGCAGCAGTCTTGACCCATTGATTTTGGAAATGTGTGCAGCCAAGCCACCTTCTATCTTTGTAAAGAAACCATCTTCGTGGCTGTCATAAGGATATATCCTGATCTGGCCCAGAAGCGGGATGGCTCTCACTCCTTCTTGTGCTCCAAGATAACCCGTCACAAGGCCAAAAGTCAGGTGTCTGCTATAGTCATAGTGAGCGCCAAGCAAGATGCGACCATTGGTGCTAAAATCAATCTCTGTGCTTTTCTCCTGGATTCTATAGCCTTCGACGCTGGTGATATTGTAGCGATGGTGAGTAAAATAGTTTTGGCTGTAGCCCCATTCTAATTTAAAACCTATCTTGCCATAACCATCCTCTGCGCTGGCTTTTGACGCCATCGAGAGCACAAGGATGTGAATAAACAGTAATGTAAAAATCTTTCTTTTCATCAGCCTAAAATCTATACATTACACATATTCGTGGCATCATGCTGTTAATAATGCCGTTTTTATAAAGAGAGAGTTTGATGTTCTTGGCATAGCTCTCCTGGCGGATGTGTATACCTGCAATCGCATTGAGATTAAATCCGAGGCTGATGTTTCTATCGTAGTCAAGGATTATTCCTAATGTCCCGCACAATCCGACAGCCCATCCCATCTCTTCTTTGAAGCTGTCTCTTGGAGAGTCAAATACTCCCTTCTCGTAGTCTTTGACATATCCGGCCATTGCTCCGGCACCAGCATGTGCGATGAGGTCAAAGTGCTCAAAGATAATATATTTAAACAGGTAATCTCTAGTGTAACTCAATGCGACTCCGGGGACTTTGCTTCTGCCGGAAAGCATGCCGTAGGTGTCCAACCAAAGGTTGACGTTGTTCATCTCATCCCCCTCACCTACAACCCACTGACCTGTCAGGCCAAAGCCGGCCGCTGAATTGATGATGCCTACACTCTTGTCCTGTGCCATAGAAGATATGGCGCAAGACAGCAGAAATACTGTGATCAGAAGGTAGGCTTTAGCATTCATCACTACGAAGATAGGCAATTTTTTAATCATTTGTATTAAAAGTATAAAAGTTGTAAATTTGCAAGTTAACTAAAAGCTAAACCCATGTCTGTAGTAATTAAAGAAGTAAAAAACCGTTGTCAACTACGCCAATTCGTTCTTTTCACTGAAAAACTCTATAAGGATAATCCTTACTATGTGCCACAGTTCGTTTTTGATCAGATGGATACCCTGGATCAGAAGAAAGGTGCTGCCCAGGAGTTTTGTGATTCAAAGCTATACCTTGCCTACAAAGACGGTAAGCTTGTCGGCAGAGTAGCCGCTATTGTCAATAATCTGGCCAACCAGCAGTGGGATCACAAAGAGGTACGTTTTGGATGGTATGATTTCGTGGATGATCCGGAGGTCTCTAAGGCATTGATGGATAAGGTAGAAGAGTTTGGCCGCGAGCGCCACATGGATTCTATCGTGGGCCCTCTTGGCTTCACTGATTTTGATCCTGAAGGTCTTCTCATCGAAGGTTATGATCAGATGAGTACAATGGCACTCATCTATAACCATCCATACTATGTGAAGCATATTGATGATATGGGTTTCCAGAAAGATGCGGATTGGATCGAGTATAAAGTATACATCCCTGAGGAGCTTCCTGATAAGTTTGCTCGTGTTTCAAAAATAATTGAGGCTCGTTCAAACGTTCACCTGAAAAAGCTCACCCGCAAGATCATCAAGAAAGAAAACTACGGAAAGAAGATCTTTGATGTGATCTCAGAGTGCTATAAGAAGCTCTATAATTATACAGTGCTTCCTGAGCACATGGCAGACAAGTATCTTGGATTCTATCTCAGCATCCTTGATCTTGATTATATCACGGTTGTCGAGAACGACAAGAATGAGATAGTTGCCTTTGGTGTAGCGATGCCGTCTCTTGCAGATGCTCTCCAGAAGAGTCGCGGAAAGTTCTTCCCATTTGGTTGGTACTATATAATCAAGGACCTCTTCTTTAACAAGCACAACGAAGGAATAGAGCTTCTCCTTATCGGTGTACATCCTGATCATCAAAATACCGGAGTCAACTCCCTCATCTTTGCGGACATGTTTGAAAAGATGCACGCAAAAGGTGTGAAATGGGCTGAAACCAATGCGATTTTGGAGACAAATACCAAAAATCAGGCTCAGTTCCAGTATTTTGATAAGGAATGTAAGAAGCGTCGCCGCTCTTATATTAAACCCATTGAGTATTAAGCGATAAAACAAAAATGTTTGAGTCGATAACAAAAATGTTACCACCCCTTCCGGAGCGTTTGAGACCTCAAAATCTCTCAGATTATGTGGGCCAGAGACACTTGGTGGGCGAAGGTTGCATTTTGCGCAAGATGATCGACTCTGGAGCTTTGACTTCCTTTATTCTTTGGGGCCCTCCCGGGGTCGGCAAGACTACTCTCGCCCGCATCATCTCCCAGACTTTGGACAGAGATTTCTATACTCTTTCGGCTGTGAGCTCGGGCGTAAAAGATGTAAGAGATGTCATAGAAAAAGCCAAGAGCAAGTCGCTTTTTTCAAGAGCTGCAGCTCCTATACTTTTTATAGACGAGATCCATCGTTTCAATAAAGCTCAGCAGGATGCTTTGCTAGGAGCTGTTGAAGACGGGACAGTAGTGCTCATTGGTGCAACCACAGAAAACCCTTCGTTTGAGGTCATCACTCCCCTTCTCTCGCGTTGTCAGGTATTTGTGCTCAAGTCGCTTGAAGCAGCTGACCTTCAGTCCCTCCTGCAGCGCGCATTGACTACGGACGATGACCTGAAGCAGAAGAATATCACACTCAAGCAGACAGGAGCTCTCTTCCGCCACAGCGGTGGTGACGCTCGTAAGCTGCTCAATATCTTGGAGATAGTGGTTGACTCTCAAGCCGGTAGCCCGGAAGTGGTAATTGATGACGCTGTGGTCACATCGATCCTTCAGGATAATGTCGCGATATATGATAAGGATGGAGAGATGCACTATGATATTATCTCTGCCTTTATCAAGAGTATGCGGGGCTCTGACCCGGATGCAGCGGTT
>CALEJC010000106.1 GCA_937898205.1 uncultured Bacteroidales bacterium | reverse complement strand
TCGTTCCGTCAGTTGGCCAGAAGAAGGCTCCGGGTTCAGAGATCGCAGGTCACGCCAATGTCCTTGTGTTCCCTTGTCTTGAGGTCGGCAACATCGCCTACAAACTCGTTGAGAGACTTGGTAGAGCAGATGCTATCGGCCCTATCCTTCAGGGTATTGCTCGTCCGGTCAATGACCTCAGCCGCGGTTGCTCTGTAGATGACATCTACAAGATGGTAGCCATCACAGCTTGTCAGGCAATGGATGCGAAATAAAATGAAAGTACTTTTAGTCAACGGCAGCCCTCATCAAGAGGGCTGCACCTATACTGCTCTGACCATAATTGAAAAAGAGCTTCAGGCGGTCGGAATCGAGACTGAAATCTACTGGGTGGGCGCCAAACCGATCTCAGGATGTCTGGGATGTGGTGCTTGTGTGCGCAATGGCGGCACTTGCGTGATTGACGACAGTGTCAATCCTTTCCTTGAAAAGGCTCGCACGGCTGACGGATTTATATTTGGCAGTCCTGTGCATTATGCTGCCGCCTCCGGAGCGCTCACTTCCTTTATGGACCGCGCTTTTTATGGCAAGACAGGCATCTTCCAGTTTAAGCCTGCCGCTGCCATCGTGAGTTGCCGTAGAGGTGGCGCTACCGCTGCATTTGATCAGCTTAACAAATATTTTACAATCTCCTCAATGCCGGTGGTGTCATCCAAATATTGGAACGGAGTGCACGGTACTTGCCCTGAGGAGGTCCTTCAGGATGCCGAGGGTCTGCAGGTGATGCGTGAGCTTGGCCGCAATATGGCCTGGCTGCTGAAGTGTATAGAGGCTGGTAGAGCTGCCGGCATCGAGGCTCCGGAAAAGGAGACTCCTGTCAAAACCAATTTCATCAGATAGTCAATATGAGAGACTTTGTATATTATACGCCCACAGAGGTCGTTTTTGGTAAGGACTCGGAGGCGCAGATTGCTGCTCTTGTAAAGAAGCACGGCGGTAGCAAAGTGCTTGTGCACTATGGCGGACAGAGCGCTATCCGTTCGGGTCTGCTTGCAAAGGTCGAGTCGCAACTCAAAGAGCAGGGGATTGCTTATGTCTGCCTTGGAGGTGTAGTGCCCAATCCGCGTCTCAGCCTCGTAAAGGAAGGCATTGCTCTTTGTCAGCAGGAAGGAGTGGATTTTATCCTGGCTGTCGGTGGCGGATCGGTGATTGATTCGTCCAAGGCGATCGCCTATGGACTTTGCTATGATGGCGATGTCTGGGATTTCTTCTGCGGTAAGGCTGTGGCACAGGCTGCGATGCCGATCGGAGTGGTCTTGACGATCCCTGCGGCCGGTAGCGAGATGAGCGATAGTTGCGTGATCACCAATGAAGATGGTGATATCAAGCGCGGATATAGCTCCAATGTGATCCGTTGCAAATTTGCTGTGATGAATCCCGAGCGCACCTATACTCTTCCGGCCTACCAGACTGCGTGTGGAGCAGTCGATATCATGATGCACACCATGGAGCGCTATTTCTCTCCGGACACTGATATGGCACTTACTGATGCCTTGGCTGAGGGACTCCTGCGCGTGGTCAAGGATAGTGCATATAAGCTTCTTGCCGATCCTCAGGACTATAATGCCAGGGCTCAGATTATGTGGGCCAGCTCATTGGCACACAACGACTTGACCGGCTGCGGCATGAAGAGTGATTTTGCGACTCACAAGCTTGAGCATGAGTTGAGCGCGCTCTTTGACGTGGCACACGGCGCCGGTCTTGCCGCTGTCTGGGGAAGCTGGGCACGCTATGTGGTGGACGCCAATCCAGACCGTTTTGCGCAGTTTGCCGTCAATGTGATGGGCGTGTGTGCTTGTGATGATCCTCGCGCTACTGCTATTGCCGGCATAGAGGCGATGGAAGCTTTCTATAGGGATATTGCCATGCCTGTGAGCATCAAGGAACTCCTAGGAAGGGAGGTGACCGAAGAGGAGATCGCTTTGATGGCCGATAAGTGCAGTCAAGGCGGTAGTCTCGTCATCGGTTCCTTCAAGAGGCTGGACCGCCAGGATATGGTCAATATATATAACGCAGCAAAGTAGATTTACATTTATTATATAAAGGGGCGACCGACATGGTCGCCCCTTTTTGCGTCAGACTGCCTGTCACTTCAAAATTTCTATATTTTTTTTGTAGTAAAATGATTTAATTTGCGTCTAATGGTCAAAAGATACAGAAATGAAATCATTGGAACTCGATTTTGCGCAAATGGTAAAAGAACATAAAAGCACCATATATACTGTGTGTTATATGTTCTCAAAAGATGAAGATGAGGTGGCCGACCTATTTCAAGATATTCTGATCAATCTGTGGAGCGGCTTCTCTAAGTTCAGGGGAGAGAGCGGTGTCAATACTTGGATCTATCGTGTGAGTCTAAATACCTGCATCTCCGCTGAGCGCAAGAAGAAACGCAAAGGTGAGACTGTCCCGTTGACGATGGATGTCAATCTGTTTGACGACGGAGATGAGGATCTCAAGCAGATCAGGATGCTGCAGAAGCGCATCAGCGCGCTTGGCCCTTTTGATAGAGCCATTGTGCTTCTGTGGCTGGAAAACCTCAGCTATGAGGAGATTGCCGCTATTGTCGGAATCAGCGTAAAGAATGTTTCGGTGAGACTGTTCCGTATCAAAGAACAATTAAAGAAAATGTCAATTCAGTAAACTTGCAGAAAATGGAAAACAATAACATCCTTTTTAACGAACTCGAGAGCATGCGCTCGCAGATTGACGCACTCAAAAAGAAGATTGAGAAGCAGACCATTATCAACGGGGAGCACATCCGCAGATCCATGACACACAAAACCTCGGATATCAAGCGGGTTGTCGGTTGGGCGATATTTATGGGCGTCTTTGCACTTGTATATTGCACATGGTTCTTTTGGAAAATGCAGCTCTCTACTGTTTTTGTCGTGCTCACGGCAGTGATGCTTGCGCTGTGTCTGATTTTAACAATAGTTCAGAAAGTGCAGCTGAGCAAAGTGGATTATTCCAGCGGAAACTTGCTTGAAACCGCCCAAGTGATGAGTAAGATGCGTAGCCACTATAAAAACTGGTACTTTATAGCAGTTCCGATGCTGCTGGTCTGGTATGGATACCTGCTTTATGAGCTGTTTAGAGTCTATAGCGAGCAGGAATGGCTGATCTACTTTGTTGCCGGTTCCGCTGTAGGGGTGGTGATTGGTGGAATCATCGGTGTGAGGATGAACAACAAAGTGGTCAGAGGAACAGAGCAGATATTGTCTCAGATCGACGAACTTCAGTGTGCAGAATAAAATTTTTCAAAAAATTTTAAAAATATTTTGCAGATATAAAAAAATGTTCTACCTTTGTGTCCGCAATCGCAAAGCACATTGAAATAAATG
>CALEJC010000105.1 GCA_937898205.1 uncultured Bacteroidales bacterium | reverse complement strand
TGTGGCCATGGATGCAGCTCGCACGGCACTCAGGCTTGGCGCGGAGGTGCACATCATCTACAGACGCACTGAAGCAGAGCTCCCTGCCCGCAAGGAAGAGGTGCATCATGCGATTGAAGAAGGAATCATCTTTGACATGCTCACCAACCCGGTGGAGGTGCTCTCCGATGAGAAGGGATGGGTGAGGGCCCTCAGGTGCATCAGGATGGAGCTTGGTGAGCCAGACGAGAGCGGCCGTCGCAGCCCTGTGCCTGTGCAAGGGTCTGAGTTTGAGATTGAGACCGACACTGTGATCATGGCGCTTGGCACATCTTCAAACCCTTTGATTGCCTCGACAACCAAAGGCCTGGAGCAGAACCGCCGCGGCTGCATCATCGCCGACGAGAGAGGCGCAACCTCCCGACAAGGCGTATTTGCCGGAGGCGATGCGGTGACAGGTGCCGCAACCGTGATCTTGGCCATGGGTGCCGGTCGCAGCGCAGCAGCAGCTATAGACGAATATTTAAAAACCAAATAACCCCTATGAACCCAATCAATTCTGCACTTTCAGCAATGCGCACGTGGAAGTTCTGGAAGGAGATGATCACCATCACTGTGGCAATGTTTATTGCTGCAGCTTCCGTCTACTACTTCCTTGTCCCTAGCAAGCTTGTTGTCGGAAGTATTTCCGGTCTTTCTATCGTGCTTAGCGGTATCTTCGCCCAAGCCGGTCTGGTTGTAAAAGTGTCCACGGTGGTGCTGATAATCAATGTTATCCTCATCATCCTGGCCTACTTCCTCATCGGAAAGGAGTTTGGCGCAAAGACTGCCTATGCTGCTATCATTCTTGGTCCGCTCATGGATCTCTGGGAGATAATCTGCCCATATGAGAAGCTGATGGATCCAAACGGTATCTCTGTGATGGGAGACCTGTGGTTTGACCTCATCTGCTTTGTGCTCATCCTGAGTGCTTCGCAGGCAATACTTTTCCGCATCAATGCTTCTACCGGTGGTCTTGATATCCTTGCCAAGATAGTCAATAAGTACTTTCACTTTGACATCGGCACATCTGTGACCATCGCCGGTGTGGTTATCTGCTGTACAGCATTCTTTATCAATCCATTCCGTATCGTCATCATCGGTCTGATCGGTACCTGGATCAATGGCCTGATCGTAGATTTCTTTACTATCAGCCTCAACCGTCGCAAGAGAGTCTGCATCATCTCCGCCCAGCACGAGGAAGTCAAAGACTTTATTATCAACAAGCTCAACAGAGGTTGCAGCCTTTATGAGGTAGTTGGTGGTTTCAGCGGCAAGAAAAATATGGAGATCCAGGCACTCTTGACTCAGGATGAGTTTGTAAACCTCATGAAACACATCGACGAGGAAGAGATCAATGCATTTATTACCGCAGGTAATGTGAGTGAGATCTACGGAACATGGAACGACAATAAAAAAGCCAAAAAGAATAAAAAAGCATGAAAAGATTAACCGCATTATCAGTAGCACTATTATTTGCATTGGGCTCGCTCTCGGCAAGAGAGTATCGTCAGGATATCCTTCTGGAAAAAGGCTGGAAGTTTACCCGTGAGGATGGAGAGTTTACAGCCAGGAATTATGATGACAGTGCATGGCAGGATGTCGTCGTGCCTCATGACTGGGCAATCTATGGCCCGTTTGACGCCAATAATGACGCTCAGGTGGTAGCCATCGAGCAGAATTTTGAGCGCAGAGCCAGCCTCAAGACCGGCCGCACCGGAGGTCTTCCTTATGTGGGTGTGGGTTGGTACAGGACAGAGTTTGACGTTCCTGACTACAAGGATGGAAAGCAGGTTCAGCTTCTCTTTGACGGAGCGATGAGCCAGGCCAAGGTCTATGTCAACGAGCAGTTTGTGGGAGAGTGGCCTTATGGCTATAACTCTTTTCATTTTGATGTGACTCCATATCTCAACGCAGATGGTCAGGACAATGTCCTTGCTGTGCGTTTGGAAAATCTCCCAGAGTCATCACGCTGGTATCCCGGCGCAGGACTCTATAGAAACGTCCATCTGGTAGTAACCAATAAGAGCCATATTCCTATCTGGGGTACTCAGGTCATTACTCCTGAGGTGAGCGAGAAGGAAGCTACGGTCGATCTCAAGATTGAGCTCGTGGATGCCAAGAGAGTCCGCACCGTCATCAGGGATGCTTCAGGAAAGAAAGTCGCTGTGCGCTGTGGCTCAAAAAAGGCAGAGGATGGCCGCAGAGTCCAGAAACTCAAGATCAGAAAACCTAAGCTCTGGACGCCTGAGACTCCTGATCTCTACTATGCAGAGACATCTGTATATAAGGGGTTCAAGAAGGTAGACGAGTATACCACACGCTTCGGTGTGCGCTCCATCGAGCTTGTCGCAGATAAGGGATTCTTCCTCAACGGCAAGGTCAGGAAGTTCCAGGGTGTGTGCAATCACCACGACCTCGGTCCTC
>CALEJC010000104.1 GCA_937898205.1 uncultured Bacteroidales bacterium | reverse complement strand
GATGGGAAAGAAGCCGGTTCTCGTCATCAATAAGGTGGATAAGCTGAACTGCCGTCCGGATGAGGTGCAGGAAGAGGTGTTCGACCTTATGTGCAATCTCAACGCTACCGACGACCAGCTTGATTTCACCACAGTTTACGGCTCGGCCAAGCAGGGATGGATGTCTCTGGACTGGAAGCAGCAGACCAGCGATATTACTCCGCTGCTTGATACCATCCTGGAAGTGATCCCTGCTCCGGAGTATGTAGAGGGCACTCCTCAGCTCCTGGTTTCTTCTTTGGAGTATTCGCCTTATGTGGGCCGTATCGCTGTGGGCCGCATCACCCGCGGATCTCTCAAGACAGGCCAGCAGGTGAGTCTCTGCAAGCGTTATGATATCGTGCAGAAGCAGAAGATCAAGCAGCTGATGGTATTTGAGGGATTGGGCAAGTCCAATATCGATGAGGTCGAGTGTGGTGATATCTGCGCAGTAGTGGGCATCGACGGTTTTGAGATCGGTGATACAATTGCCGACTATGAGAAGCCTGAGGCACTTGAGCCTATCGCAATCGATGAGCCTACGATGAGTATGCTCTTTACTATCAACAATTCTCCTTTCTTTGGAAAAGACGGTAAGTTTGTGACTTCACGTCACCTTAAAGAACGCCTTGAGAAGGAGCTTGAGAAGAACCTTGCACTTAGAGTGAAGCCGGGCCTTACCGCTGACTCGTTTGTGGTATATGGCCGTGGCGTGCTGCACCTTTCTGTCCTCATCGAGACCATGCGTCGCGAAGGTTTTGAGCTTCAGGTGGGCCAGCCTAAGGTGCTTGATAAAACAATCGGCGGCCAGCGCTGTGAGCCGATCGAGGAGCTCTCTATCGAGGTACCTGAGGAGTTTGTAGGTGCTGCAATAGAGATCTCGACTCGCCGCAAGGGCGCACTCGTGCACATGGAGCCTCGTGGAGACCGCACTCTGCTCGAGTTTGAAATCCCGACCAGAGGCTTGATCGGTCTGCGTTCAAACCTTCTTACAGCTTCGCAGGGTGAAGCGATTGTGGCACATAGATTTAAAGAGTACCAGCCATATAAGGGAGACATCGAGCATAGAAACAACGGCTCACTTGTGTCTCTTGAGACCGGACAAGCTATTGCCTACTCGATGAATAAACTTCTTGACAGAGGTCGTTTCTTTGTGGAGCCGGGCGAAGATATCTATGCAGGTCAGGTCCTTGGAGAGCACACTCGCGAACGTGATCTTAATATTAATATCTGCAAGACAAAAAAACTCAGCAATGTGAGAGCGGCCGGTTCTGATGAGAAGATCATCCTTCCTCCGGCTATAAAATTCTCGCTTGAAGAGGCTCTGGAGTACATCCAGGAGGATGAGCTTGTAGAGGTAACTCCTCATTTTATGAGGATAAGGAAGATCCTTCTCGACCCTATTGCTAGAAAGAGAAGTGGTGATTACGAGGAATAAGTTGATAAAAGCAAAAAAAATTACTATCTTTGCAACCCTTTGTAGTTAAATTGTCAAGCTTGGCCCCTGGAGCTAACGACTTTGAGTGGAGCACAAGTCCGGAGTTCTTTGAGTACTTTGGTAATAATGAGATACTTACATCAGATGTGAGTGTGTCGGTTCAGGTCTGCAATCACGGTCTGACTGTAGACGTGAGCTGTGATATTGAGGGATCTGTTACAGTAGCGTGTGATCGCTGCCTTGCTGATCTTGAGATACCGATCGAGACATTTTTTGATGAGACTTATACTGCCGAAGGCGACGAGCTAGACTTGAGACAAGATATATATGATTATATCTGTACTGCTCTTCCTCTTCAGAGAGTGCATCCTGAAGGCGAGTGTGATGAAACTACAACAAAATATTTGAGCAAATAATATTTAAAATATAGTAAAATGGCACATCCAAAACACAAAATCTCAAAGCAGCGTAGAGACAAGCGTCGTACTCATGACTTCGCTCCAGTACCGACTCTTGCTACATGCTCTAACTGCGGTGCTACTGTAATGTTCCACCGTGTATGCCCAGAGTGTGGTTACTACAGAGGACGTCAGATCATCGTTAAGAACGCTGAGTAAGATATCCTACTAAGAAGCCGCTCTAGAAGCGGCTTTTTGGCCCTTTAGTTCAACGGATAGAACGTGGGTTTCCTAAACCTAAAATACAGGTTCGATTCCTGTAGGGGCTACCAAGGCAGCAATAGACTCTCCTATTGCTGCCTTTCTTTTGTAAATACGAGTCAAATAGTTATATTTACAAAACCCGTAATGAAACCAATACCGATTTATATGAAACGATTTTTATTCTTTGCCAGCCTGCTGATGGCTTTTGCTTGCTGCCAGACTCCAAAGGAAGTCCGGTATCCGCAGAATCAGCTTCCATTTGACAATCCTTATGCTTTTGGACTCGATCTTTCGTTTGTGCTTAGTGCGGAGAAACGTGGTGCTGTGTACTATGATGTGGATGGGACAGAGAAGAGTCCATGGGAAATATTCCGCTCACACGGATATAATTGGGGACGTCTGATGATCTGCAATGAGCCTTCTCCACTTGGACAGGATCTCTCTTATGTGCTGGAAGGAGCAAAGAAACTTAAAGAACATGATTATCATTTTGCTCTTGACTTTATGATGGCAGATGGTTGGGCAAATCCTATGACACAGCCGACACCGAAGTCTCTAAAAGACATGACTCACGAGGAGCGTGTGGTAGCCTGGGGCGAATATGTATCCAATGTGATCAAGACACTCGCAGATGCAGGAGTGGCTCCTGAAATCGTGCAGGTGGGCAATGAGATCAGCAATGGAGCATTCTGGCCTGACGGAAGAGTATATTATGGTGAAGAGAAGAAAGATCAGAGCCGTTGGGCGCAATTTACTGACTATCTCAAAGCGGGAGCTGATGCAGTCAAAGCTGTAGACGAGAATATACAGGTGATGCTTCACGTGGATTTTGGTGGTGATATGCCGATGTCAGAAGTGTTCTTCCAGAAGATGGATGAATATAATGTGCAGTATGATGTGATCGGTGTCTCGTTTTACCCTTGGTCTCATGGCAACTTGATGGACCTTAGAGATAACCTTTATTATACCATCAAGAAATGGCAGAAGCCAATGTATGTGATTGAGACAGGTTACTATTCTGTGCCTTCACAATACTTTGAGCGCAAGGGCGTAAAGGCGCCGTTCCCAGAGACTCCTGAGGGACAAAAAGAGTGGTTCCAGGCAGTCAATGAAATAGTGATGCAGGCTCCGGACAATCTTGGTAGGGGAGTCTTCTGGTGGGAACCTATGTTTAGAGGAAGAGGCTTCTTTGATGATAGGACCAAGGTTGCAAAACCGATTGTAGAGGCTTTCCACAACTATGCATACCCTATGGAAAGAGGCGATGGAAATCCGCGCATCTGGGATTTTGAAGAAGGGGAGAGACCTTAGAAGTCCTATTGCGCGATAAATTTGTAGACGATATTTCCGCTTTGTTTGGCCGGCGCGCTGGATGAAGCGGAAAATTTTGATGTCCTTGCTGCTCTGATTGCAAAGCTTTGCAGGCATTTGTCACTAGAGGAAACGCTTTGGTCAACAGTAGCGCCGGTTACTCTGCCGGAAGGGTCTACCGTGATCAATACAGTGACCTCTCCTGCCCCGTAGCAGCGGTATGCCGGGATAGACAATCTGCTGGCTTTGCGTCCTTCCAGCTCGTAGGAAATGACGGACGGACCGCTGTAATTGCTGGCCTGCTTTGTCTCTTGCTTTTCCTTGCTTGCCGGCGCAGGCTCTGCGAAGTCTTCACTAGAGATGTTGTGGCCATTATTGAGCTTCTCCTGCAGCTCTTGTGCGTCTTTATAAAGCTGCTCAGCGTCAGTGCCTCTATCGTCCTTGAGGGCGCCACGGTCAACTGCAACATTTCTTATTTCGCTAGCTGTGCCGGAGCCGATTTCTGCCTGAAGCTTCTGAGCGATGCTCTCTTTGAAGGCGGCCTCCTTCTGAAGTCTTTCTATCTCTGCCTGCATCTTCTCAATCTCTTCGACCTTGGAGAAGTCAAGCACAAAAGTGTGTTCTTTCTGAACCTGATTGCTTAAAGAAGTAGCAAGCAGAATTATAACCACCGCAAGATGTACTATTACGGTGAGATATAATCCTGCTTTATCTTCTTTATGGATGCGCATTATTATTTCTCCATCTTTTGAAGAGACTTCTCGATGGTATTGGTAATGACGTCGATTGCGACTTTGTTGTGACCACCCTGAGGGATGATGATATCAGAATATCTCTTGCTAGGCATGATAAACTGAAGATACATAGGCTTGACTGTGCGTGAGTACCTTTCTATCACCCAGTGCACGTCTTTTCCACGCTCAGAGATGTCTCTTGCCATCAC
Source organism: uncultured Bacteroidales bacterium (assembly GCA_937898205.1). Lineage (GTDB taxonomy): Bacteria > Bacteroidota > Bacteroidia > Bacteroidales > UBA932 > Cryptobacteroides. The sequence continues at coordinate 1,181 of CALEJC010000104.1, read as the reverse complement.
TCTCATCAAGCGATCGTCATCGTCTGCATCAACAAATATCTTGATATCCATCTGATCTACAAGCTCTTTGCAAGTAAAGATGAGGATGCCTTCAATGATGATCACGTCTGCAGGCTCTACTCTCACGGTCTCAGTTTTGCTGCGACCGCAAGTAATGTAGGAATATACAGGCTGGTCTATGCTCTTTCCCTGCTTGAGCTGTGTCAGCTGCTCACAGAGGAGAGTCCAGTCTATCGCATCGGGATGATCAAAGTTATAGACTCTCTTTTCCTCTTCAGGAAGGTCAGCGACATCCTTGTAGTAAGAGTCCTGTGGTATGACCACGACCTTCTTGCCTTTGAGCCTTTTGGTGATCGAATGTACAACTGTTGTTTTGCCTGAGCCTGAGCCGCCGGCAATGCCAATTACCAACATAGTCTATTAATATTCTGCGTTCTTTGGTGTGCGTGGGAATGGGATCACGTCGCGGATATTTGACATGCCGGTGATGAAGAGAAGGAGTCTCTCAAAACCAAGACCAAAACCGCTATGAGGGCAAGAGCCAAATCTGCGGGTATCAAGATACCACTCAAGACCCTTGCGGCTCATCTGAAGCTCATCGATGCGCTTTTCAAGCTTGGTGAGGCTTGCCTCTCTTTCAGAACCACCGATGATCTCACCGATCTTAGGGAAGAGGACATCCATAGCGCGTACGGTCTTGCCGTCCTCATTTTGTTTCATATAGAATGCCTTGATATCTTTAGGGTAGCCGGTGAGGATGACAGGCTTGTTGAAATGTTTCTCAACAAGGTATCTCTCGTGCTCACTCTGAAGGTCAACGCCCCAGCTGATAGGATACTCAAATGTAACCTTACCATCTGCAACAGCCTTCTCGAGGATCTCTATACCCTCAGTGTATTCGAGGCGCACAAATTCAGTGTTGATCACACCCTCAAGTCTCTCTATGAGCTCATTGTCATAACGATCGTTGAGGAACTTGATATCGTCATAGCAGTTGTTAAGAGCATACTTTACAAGGCTCTTGATGAAGTCCTCTGCGAGATCCATGTTGTCCTTGATGTCATAGAATGCCATCTCAGGCTCTATCATCCAGAACTCTGCGAGGTGGCGAGGAGTGTTCGAGTTTTCAGCGCGGAATGTAGGTCCGAATGTATAGATGTCACCGAGAGCCATCGCTCCGA